>JAWODX010000110.1:0-19596 GCA_046483085.1 Planctomycetota bacterium | reverse complement strand
CCGGCCGGGAGCGGGGGAGCCTGAGTCCGGATCTCGGGGTAGGTTTCTCGCTTGCGTCGAGAGGAAACCACGACGACACGACGGCACGACGTACCGGTCAGGCGAACCCAGGATCCGAATGTCGAAGCACGCTTCGCATCTGGGTGGATCTGCGTCCGGAAGGAAACCACGACGACCCGACGGCACGACGTACCGGTCAGGCGAACCCAGGATCCGAATGTCGAAGCACGCTTTGCATCTGGGTGGATCTGCGTCCAATAGAAAACCACGACGACACGACGGCACCGAACGCCTCCCCGGTCGCTGCGCTGTCCGAACTGCCGGATCCGTCCTATCGGTGCGCGTCAGCGTCGAGGATCCTCCCGTTTCCCCTTTTTAGACCTCGGGGGAGACGGGGGTTCCGCCGGCGGCGGCGGACCTGAGGATCGCCTCGGTGATCTGGGTGACGCCGATGGCGCTCTCCGCGGGCGAGAGGAGCTCGGCCTTCCCCTCGATCGCGTCGAGCCAGTTCCGCGCCACCAGGCCGTCGTCGCGCGGCGGCAGCTCGATCTCCGCCCACTCGCCGTGCGCCTCGTCCATCCGTTTCAGCGCAGCGCGGTCGTAGACGACGGTCGCCCGGTCGCCCGAGACAATCCAGCGCTCGCTGAACGGCATGGCGCTGCCGACGATGGTGACGGAGGCGAGGGTGCCGTCGTCCCACCGGGCGTTGATCGCCGAGTCGATGTCGACCGGGGTGCCGCGGTTGTGGAGGAAGGCGGCGACCTGGCGGGGGAGTCCGCCGGCGAACCAGATCAGCGAGTCCATCACGTGGCTGCCCGAGTCGTTCAGCTCGCCGCCGCCCGAGAGCGTCGGGTCCTGCCGCCACGTCCCCGTTGTCAGGGTGAACCACGCCTGGGTAAGCACGATGGAGATGAACTGGAGGGTGCCGAGCCCGCCCGAGCGGATCTGGTCGTGGATGTAGCGGATCGCCGGCCACGTGCGCCGCTGGTAGGCGATCTGCAGCACGAGCCCGGTCTCCCGCACCTGCGCCACGATCTCCTTTGCGTGCGCGACGGTACAGGCGAGCGGCTTCTCGCACAGGACGTGCAGCCCGCGGTCCAGCGCCGCCAGGATCTGTTCGTGGTGGAACGAATGCGGCGACATGATGACGACCGCGTCCACCTCGCCGAGCACCTCGCGATAGTCCTCGACCTCGGGGACGTCGGCCAGGTCGGGGAACCGCTCCTTGAACGCCGTCATCTTGTCGGGCGACGGATCGACGAGGTGGGTGATCCGGACCCGCTCCTCCGGCAGGAGCGCCTGGGTGTGGCGCCGGGCGATGCCTCCGCACCCGATGTACGCGATCCGCAGCGGCGTGTCGATGCTCATGGCCTGTCCTGCTGCCTCCGTCGGCCGGGACTTGTTTCCGACAGCGTAGCCGCTCCGCCGAGGAAGTCAACAGCGGCCGGCCGCCGCCGATCGCAGCGACGTTTGACATCCCGCCCCGGGCGCGCGTATACTCGGCCGCGCGGCGCACGTCTTCGCCTCCGCCGCAGGGAACAGACCGGCCGCCGCCCGGAAGGGGGACCGCCATGAAACGCGTTCGACCCAGGACGCCGCGAGAGAGCCGGCGCCGCCGGGCCGCGTCCTGGCTCGCGCTCGCGGCAGTCGCCGTCGGCCTCGGCTCGTGCTGCTGCTCGAAGGACAACACGGACGACCCGCCGCCGCCGGCCCCCGCCGCCGAGGAGCACGGCACCTACCGCGTGGCGAGCGGCGTGCCCGTGCTGACGCTGTGGGGGACTCCGTACCAGCGCGGGTTCGCCCACGGCAAGCTGGTCGCCCCGCAGATCCTGGAGACGGCGGACGTGATCGCGGGCACCCACCTGCTGCTCTGGGACCCGGGCGACTACGAGCGGGTCATCATCCCGATGATGGAGCGGTTCCGGTTCTCGGCGGACGACGAGGCGGAGCTGCGCGGCCTGCTCGACGGGATCCAGGCGGCCGTCGGCGAGGAGGCCGTGCTCGAGCGGCTCGACCGGCCGATCACCCTGGCCGACCTGAAGGCGTACAACACGGCGGGCGACTGGTACCGGCAGGCGTGTTCGTCGTTCGCCGCCTGGGGCAAGCGCGGCGAGAACGGCCACGTCTGGGTCGGCCGCAACTTCGACTTCCTGCCCTCCAAGATGTTCTACAAGAACCAGATGATCGTCGTGCACCGTCGGCGCGCCGAGAAGAAGGCCTGGGCGACGGTGACCGCGCCCGGCATGATCGGCTGCGTCACCGGCATGAACGAGGACGGCGTCTTTGTCTCCGTCCACGACGTCTTCCTCAAGCGCCGCCCGCTCGAAAAGGGCTACACCCCCCGCCTGCTCACCCTCCGCCGCCTGATGGAAACGTGCGAGGCCCGCGACCTCGACGCCCAGGCACGCCCCCTCCTCGAAGCGCGAAAACAGATGTTCGACAACGCCATCCTCCTCGCCGCGCCGGTCACCGACGGGACGCTCCCCGCCCTCGTCTTCGAATACAACAACGACTACTCGAAGGACAAGGGGGTGACTGTCCGGACGTCGGCCGACAACTCGGGCCTGTTCAGCGACGAGATGATCCTCTGCACGAACCACTTCCGGAAGCGGGTCGGCCGGAAGCTGACCCCCGCCCGCTACCGGTATCCGCTGATGCAGACCGTGATGCTGAACCGGACGAAGAAGGGGCGGGGGATGAACTTCCACGGCGCCCGCCGCACCATGGGCGCCGCCCGGCTCCCCATCACCATCCACACCGCCATCGCCGACCTCAACACCTTCGAGTTCTGGTTCGCCTCCGGCAAATACCTCAACCCGCCCGGCGGCCGCGATTTCGTCAAGCTCCCCATGGACGAATGGCTTCACCCCGAGAAGGCGCGGTGACGCCCGCCCCGGCGGCGAGACAGCCTTGATCTCCGGAACCGCTTCCCGCGATGACCGTCTGGGATCGGCGGGACGGCGCGACGCCCGGGGCGGCGTCGGCGCCTGCCCGGCCGTCGCGTCGAGCGCCCGGAACGTTCAGGACGAACCCCGGTGCAGTGTGCGGCGATTGCTCGCGCTCTCTCCAGGCGTTCTCACTGAATTAGTGGTCTCATTCACAAATACGATGACGAACAGTTCGCTGAAGGGCGCGTGCGGCAGGCGACGTGTCGCGGGCATCTTGCCCGCGGTCTCGCGGCCATCCCGGCCGCGACCCCACTGCACACACAGTGCGAGGGCGAGACGCCCTCGCGACACGCGGGCAGGATGCCCGCGTCACCACCGGCCGGCCCGGCGACATGATCGCTCCCGCCGGAGCTTCCACCCTGCCCGTTCGTCGTGCGCCGGTCCGCCCGACAGAGATACGTCACCGTATTTGCGAATCAGAGCAATTGGTACAAGAGAACGGCAGGTGAGTCAGGAGCCAGGGTTCAGGATGCGGGGGGCCGGACCGGGCGGCCCGGGGAGTGTGCAAAAAAAGGCCCCGCCGCCGAATCCCTCATTGCTCTGGGAGGGAGAGAGCGAGCGGACCGGCCGACGGGGCTCTTTCTTTCGCGAGTGTTCCCTCCCACGGGCACCCGCGCAACGCTTGTCAAAGTGGGAGGCGGCGTCCGGCTTGCCCTTGCCTCCTGTTTGATTATCGGCACCGGGCGCCGGGGTGTTAGCCGATTCGCGTCGGCGTTTGCGCCGGCCTGACGACGGCGTCGATCGCCGCCCCGGGCGGTCGGTCGGCGCCCCGCCGCACTTGCAACCGGTCGGCCGACGCGGGTACAATCACAAGGGATCGAACTGTGACGTCGTGGAGGGCAGGATGCCGGTACCGACCATCGAATGGGTGGGCGAGATCGACGGGCACGTCCGGCTTCTCGACCAGACGCTCCTGCCGATCGAGCGGCGGTTCGTCGAGTGCCGGGACGTCGAGACGGTGTGGGAGGCGATCCGGTCGCTCCGCGTTCGCGGGGCGCCGGCCATCGGGATCGCCGCGGCCATGGGCCTCGTGCTCGGGGTGCGGGACGGCGCGGTCGCCGACGGCGCCGAGCTGCTGGCCGAGGTCGAGCGGGTCGCCGACTACCTCGCCACCGCGCGGCCGACCGCGGTGAACCTGTTCTGGGCGCTCGACCGGATGAAGCGGGTGGCGGAGGAGTCGTCGGACCGGCCGCCGGACGAGATCCGGCGCCGGCTGCTCGCCGAGGCGAACGCGATCCGCGAGGAGGACCGGGCGGTCTGCCGCCGGATCGGCCGGCACGGCGCCGAGCTGATCAAGGACGGCGACACGGTGCTCACCCACTGCAACGCCGGGGCGCTGGCGACCGCCGACTACGGGACCGCGCTCGCCTGCATCTACACCGCGCACGAGCAGGGCAAGCAGGTCCGCGTGTTCGCCGACGAGACCCGCCCGCTGCTCCAGGGCGCCCGGCTGACCACCTGGGAGCTGATGGAGGCGGGGATCGAGACGACGCTCATCTGCGACAGCACGGCCGCCCTGGTGATGAAACAGGGGAAGGTGAACCTGGTGATCGTGGGTGCGGACCGGATCGCGGCAAACGGCGACACGGCCAATAAGATCGGGACGTACGGGCTGGCCGTGCTGGCCGGCGAGCACGACGTCCCCTTCTATGTCGCCGCCCCGCTCTCCACGTTCGACCTCTCGCTCGAGGCAGGCGCCGAGATCCCGATCGAGGAGCGGAGCGGGGACGAGATCACCTGCGGGTTCGGCCGGCGCACCGCGCCCGAGGGCGTCCGGACCTACTCGCCGGCGTTCGACGTCACCCCGGCGCACCACATCACCGCCATCGTCACCGAGCGGGGGGTCATCTCGTACCCGACGACGAAGGCGATCGCCGAACATTTCAGGGGGACGGGCTCATGAGGCGGATCGCTGCCGTGCTGATCGGCGTCGCCGCCGCGGTCCTGGCGCCCCTGCCGGCGCGCGGGCGGGCGTCGATTGAGGCGACGATCACCGACACGTTTGAGTTCAAGCTGCGGGTGAAGCGGCTGGCCCTGTCGCGCAAGGCCGATCCCGCCAGGAAGGTCCCGGCCATGTCGCTCGATCACATCCCGCTGACGGCGGACGGCAAGTCGATCAACCTGTGGCTGGCCCAGATCAAGACGGCGACGTTCGAGGCGGCGGGCGGCGGCCGCGTGGAAGTGGCCGCGGTGCTCCAGGGCGAGGGCGCCCGGGTGAGCGGCGAGGTGGCCGACTCGGCGCGGTACGTGTTCGAGGGCCGGCTCGCCGGGCCGAAGGGCAAGGGCAGAGGGCGGCGGGCACGCGTCCCGCTCCCCGAGGCGAACATGCTGACCGTGCACACCGAGTATAAGGGCGTGATCTCGACGGTCGCGGCGGGGACGCTCGACCCGCCGATGCCGGGGCCGGACCAGGACGTGCTGTGGGTCTGCTCGATGCCGCCGGGCGCCGACGTGTGGGCGAAGGCGTTCAAGGGCCCGGCCGCCAAGACCTGGCCGGAGTACCGCTGGCTGGGCAAGGCGCCGCTGACGCAGCAGGTGCCCGCCGGCACGTACGCGGTCAAGGTCCTGGTTCCGCCGAAACTCGCCAGACGGCTCCGGCCGGCCACGAAGCTGGGCAAGGACGCGAGCCCGTTCGAGAACGACTGGGGCGAGCCGGAGTTCCACCAGGGCCAGAACGTCCTCTCGTCGGTCGTTTACCGGGTGGTGAAGACGGAGGGGAAGGCGGCGACGTTCATCGCGCTGTTCCAGAAGAAGGGCGAGCCGCTTTCGGAGGTCGTCAAGGGGTATCCGCCGGGCCGCAATTTCAACTACGACGCGGCCCGGGCGCGGACGATGCTCGAGCGGCAGGGGATTCCGGAGGACGACATCGAGCTGATCCTGGAGGCCCTGGCGCGCGGCGGGAAGATCATCTGGCGGGGGAAGGCGCGCTCGGCGATGTTCACGGTCATGCCGGGCGGCGGCGTCCGCCTCGACGGCGTGGACCCGCCGAAGGAGAAGTGAGCGATATCCGACAACAAGGCCGAATACCGGGGATTTTGAGATGAAGACACGCGCTGCGATTCTGGTGATGCTGTTCTTGTGCGGCGGTGCGGCGGGTTCGGAGTTTGTGACGATCGAAGACAAGAAGATCGCCGGCGAGCTCGAGGCGGTCACCGAAAAAGGCGCCGTGAGCATCGCGTCGGAGGGGGCGACGGTGACGGTCCCCGCCGACGAGCTGAAGCGGATCCGGTTCGGCCAGGGCCGCGAGGCGGAGGAGCCGCTCGCCGGCGTCGTGGCCTACTTCCCCCGAGGCGACCGGATCACCGGCAAGCTGGCGGCGGCGTCGAAGACACACGTCACGGTGTCCGGCCGGGCGCTCGGCGAGGTGCGCATCCCGCTGGAGAGCCTGCTCGCGGTCGAGTTCCGCCGGGCCGGCGAGCGCCCGAATGACGCCGCCCGGATGCGCGAACAGATGCTCGGCAACCGGTCGAAGAACGACGTGTCGTTCTCGGCGAACGGGGACCAGATGCCCGGCATCCTGGTCGGGTTCGGGAAGGACCAGGTCGTGCTCCAGACCGAGCTGGGCGAGGTGAAGCTGAAGACCGCGCGCCTGTTCGGGGTCTCGTTTGCGGGCCGCGAGCACAAGGCCCCGCCCCCGTCGCTGCTCGCGGTCGCCCGGTGCACCGACGGCTCGGTGGTGACCGGCGAGCTGCTGCCGTCGAAGAGCGGCGTGCGGCTGAGGCTCGTCGCCGGGCCGACCGTCCAGGTCCCCACCCGCCGCTTGGTCGAGATCCTGTTCAAGCAGGGCAAGCTGGTCTACCTGTCGGACCTGGAGCCGGTGAAGGCGACGACGCGGCCGTACTTCGGCGGCGACCACACGTGGCCGTACCGGAAGGACGAGAGCTACGACCGCAAGCCGATCCGGCTCGGCGGCGAGACGTACCGCAAGGGTCTGGGGACGTTCTCGGGGATGAAGCTGACCTACCGGCTGGGCGGCGAGTTCAGCAAGTTCGCGGCACTCGTGGGCATCGACGACGCCGACGTGAACCACCACGGGAACGTGACCGTCCGCCTGCTTGCCGACGGCAAGGAGCGGTTCAGGAAGGCGGGCCTGACGCGGAAGTCCGGGCCGGTGAAGGTCAAGCTCTCGGTCGCGGGCGTCGACCGCCTCACCCTCGTCGTCGACTTCGGCGAGAACATGCACTTCGGGGATCTGACCGACTGGGCGGACGCGCACCTGATCCGGTGACGGTACGCCGGGGACGACGTTGCCTTTGCCCACAAGTCTCGCGCGGTGGCATGGCGACCTGCCAACTCCTCTCCCTGCCAGGGAGAGCGGTTCAGAATAACGGCGCTGTGGATCCCCGCATTCCGCTTTCGCCGTTTCCCCCGTTCCCCATTTCCCCCGGATTACACTCGTCCGCCCTACGGGCGCCAGCGCTGTCTGGAGGGTTTGCGGCGGCGGCCTTTCGATTTGCGCGGCTCGGGGCGGTCTGCCGGCTCACCCTTGATGGCCTCGATCTTGTCGCGGAGCTCGGCGGCCCGCTCGAATTCGAGCCGGTCAGCGGCGGCGAGCATCTCCTCCTCGAGCTGGCGGAGCTGCTCGGCGGTGACGTACTCGGCCTCGCTCTCGTGTACGACCTCGCGGGCGGTCTCGCCGGCCAGGATCTGCCGCTCGATCCCCTCGCGGACCTCCTTGCGGATCGTCTCGGGGGTGATGTCGTGCTCGCGGTTGTATTCGAGCTGCAGGCGGCGGCGGCGCCCGGTCTCGTCGATCGCCCGCTCCATCGAGCCGGTCAGCTCGTCGGCGTAGAGGATGACGGTCGCGTTCACGTTTCGGGCCGAGCGGCCGATGGTCTGGATGAGCGAGGTCTGGGACCGAAGGAAGCCCTCCTTGTCGGCGTCGAGGATGGCGACGAGCGAGACCTCGGGCAGGTCGAGCCCTTCGCGGAGGAGGTTGACGCCGACGATCACGTCGAACTTGCCGAGCCGCAGGTCGCGGAGGATCTGGACCCGCTCGATGGCGTCGATCTCGGAATGCAGGTAGCAGCACTTGATCCCCTCGTCGAGGATGTAGTCGCTGAGGTCCTCGGCCATCCGCTTGGTCAGGGTGGTGACGAGGACGCGGTCGCCGGACGCGACGCGCTCGTGGATCTCGTCGATGAGGTCGTTGACCTGTCCGCGTGCGGGCTTGACGACGATGCGCGGGTCGACGAGCCCGGTGGGGCGGATGACCTGCTCGACGACCTCGCCGCTGGACTTCTCGAGCTCATAGTCCTCCGGGGTGGCGGAGACGAAGAGCACGCGGTCGAGCTCGGCCTCCCATTCTTCGAACATCATGGGGCGGTTGTCGAGGGCGGACGGCAGGCGGAATCCGTGGCCGACGAGGGTTTCTTTCCTCGACCGGTCGCCGGCGAACATGCCGCCGATCTGCGGGACGGTCACGTGCGACTCGTCGACGATGCAGAGGTAGTCGTCGGGGAAGTAGTCGATGAGGGTGAAGGGCCGCTCGCCCTCGCCGCGCCCGGCGAGGTGTCGCGAGTAGTTCTCGATCCCCGGGCAGTAGCCGATCTCGCGGAGCAGCTCCATGTCGTACCGGGTGCGCGACTCGATCCGCTCGGCCTCGAGGTATTTCCCTTGGTCCCGGAAGAAGGCGATCCGCTGCTCGAGTTCCTGCTCGATCCGGTCCATCGCGCTCTCGATCCGGTCTTCGGGCAGGACGAAGTGCTTGGCGGGGTAGATGATGGCGCGGTCGCGGCGCGAGATCACGTCGCCGGTGAGCGGGTTGACGTAGGCGATCTCCTCGATCTCGTCGCCGAAGAAGTCGATGCGCAGGGCGATCTCTTCGTAGGCGGGGAGGATCTCGACGACGTCGCCGCGCGGCCGGAATGTGGCCCGGCGGAGGTCGTAGTCGCTGCGGTCGTACTGGATGTCGACGAGTTTGCGGAGCAGCCTGTCGCGGTCGACCTCGTGGCCGACCTGGACGTCGACGGTCATCTGCTTGTAGTCCTCGGGCGAGCCGAGGCCGTAGATGCAGGAGACGCTGGCGACGATGATGACGTCGCGGCGGCTCATCAGCGAGCTGGTCGCGCTGAGCCGCAGCCGGTCGATGTCCTCGTTGATCGACGCGTCCTTGGCGATGTAGATGTCCTGGGCGGGGATGTACGCCTCGGGCTGGTAGTAGTCGTAGTAGCTGACGAAGTACTCGACGGCGTTGTGGGGGAAGAGCTCGCGGAACTCGCCGTAGAGCTGGGCGGCCAGGGTCTTGTTGTGCGAGATGACCAGGGTGGGCAGGCCGAGGTCGGCGATGCAGTGGGCCATGGTGAACGTCTTGCCCGAGCCGGTCATGCCGAGCAGGGTCTGAGACTTCTTGCCGTCCTGGCGGTAGCCGCGGGCCAGGGCCTCGATGGCCTGGGGCTGGTCGCCGGCCGGTTCGTACTCGGAGAGAAGCTCGAAGGTATCGCCCACGGTACGCGGCCTGTCACTCACTTGATCGGATGTCTCAGTGCGTCTAACAGAGCCGTGGTGGAGCAGGTGTTCCTGCCTGGTGCGCGGCGGAGGAGAATGCCTGCCCCTGTCTTGTCAGAACTCCGTACTTCTTGTCGGGCTGGCGGGCGTCGCGGCAACGGCTACGCGAACGACAGGTCCAGATCGTGCGCCGTCGCCGCCAGTTTCTTGTCGGCCGTCCACAAGGGGACATCGGCCAGAGACGCCGAGGCCAGGAGATGAACATCAACGAATCCGAGTCCGGTGCCTGCGAGCTGGTGCGCGCCGAGGAAGTGCAGGAACTCCTCCAGGTCGACGACCGGCAACGGCGGCAACTCCCGGAGCAGCGAAAGCACTTCCTCCCGATTCCCGATCCGGCCGCAGGCCAGCTCGCCGACGATGAACGGGTGACAGCACACGTCCAGGTTCAGCAACAACTCCTCGAGCGTTGCCTCCCCGGACCGAAGGTGAGATACCCAGACGGAGGTGTCGACAAGAACCACGTTCAACCCCGCCGCCGGCGGGTCGAGCGAAGCGACTTTTCGGTGCCGCCGAGCGCGGCCAGGCGCCGGCTGCTCTCACGAGCGATAAGCGACTCGAGCCCCATGCGGACGAGCTTCGTCTTCGTCTCAACGCCCGTGAGACGTGCCGCTTTCGCCATCAGGTCATCATCGATGTTCAGCGTCGTTCTCATGCGTACCAATATGCATCAATTATATGCGTTTGTCAAGCGGAAGTCCCGAGTTTCATCCCCCCATCTGCTCCTCGGCGATCTTACGGCGCGGAGGACGGCGCGGGCCTTCTTCAGCGTCTCCTGCACTCGCGCCTATTTCTTGTCCGGCGCTGGAACGCGTTGCGGCTCCGGGCGCACGAGTCGGTCCCCGTGCCTCTTCTGGCTCTCAAGGAGGCGCCGCTCGTGCTTCCGCACGTCGTTCCCACACTCCGCCATCACCCGACGGCGAATCCCCCGTACTTCTTTCACAATCGGGTCTTCCCACATCCCACGACTCCGCGGTACGCTGGATTCGGCCCACCGGTCAACGTTTCACAGGCTCTCGATGAACAAGGCGGGAGCCGTGCCTTTTCTCCTGCTTGCGGAGGTACTCGCAGAGAGAATGGATGTCGCCTCCGGCTCGTTTCACGACCTCCTCCCCCGCTTTTCGCGCTTCTTCAACGATGGGGTCCTTGAACATACTTATTCTCCAAGTAGCTCTTCTGGCGTGCAGATGGTCACGGGCTCCAGTCGGAGGGCCTCATTCTCCCGGCGTACAGCCTGCCGCACTTCAGCACGCGCGATATGAGCACAATTCCACGTAACCAAGTAGTCCATCATGCTCGCAGAGGCAATTGCCAAATGGAACGCGTCGCGGACCGCCGATTCCAGGATCGGGATCCTTTCCAGGTACCTTGTCGCCAATTGTTCAGCAGTGGGCGTCGTTTCGAGCACCTCAAAGCGATCGATTGCTTCCAAACGTCGGGCCACTGGATCCGTATCGCCAGCCGACACTTCCTCGACGACCAGATCGGACACAAATGCTTCGAAACGGCCCAGACCGTCGGTGCCATACAGTAAATTATACTGCCAAATGGCCCGGCTCTCCACCCCGGAGAATGACGACAGGCCGGCTACGCCCCCATCTGCTCCTCGGCGATCTTGACGGCGCGGAGGACGGCGCGGGCCTTGTTCAGGGTTTTTGCACGCGCGCCTATTTCTTGTCGGGCAGAGGAATCCGCCGCGGCGAACGGCGGACAAGCCGCTCTTCGTATTGGTCCTGCACCTTGCGAAGCCGCTCGGCCAGGACGTGCAGATCATTGTCGCATTCAGCCATGATACGACGCCGGGGCTCCCGCACTTCCTTCACCACCGGGTCATCAAACATTCTAGAACTCCATGCACTCCTCGGGCGTGCAGATGTCGGGTGTGGAAATACCACGCTCCGAATTGACTTCCTTCAGAACGCGACGCGTCCTCGTGGCGGCGATATGACGGCAGTTCCATGTAAGCAGCACTTCCATGCCGTGCCAGGCAGCCGCTGCAAGATGGAATGCGTCGGCCTGGGCGCCCGGCGGCAGACCCAAGGCTGATGCGTATACCTCAGCGAGTTCTTCCACCTCCGCCGTTACATCCAGGACTTGCATCCCGGAAACGACCTCAAGTCGCCGCTGAGCTCCCTCTGAATCGCCCTGGGCGATTTCGTCGAGAACCGAAGGTGATACGTACGGCTCGCAACGCGGCAGTGCCTTCCGCCACCACTCGTGCGTGATCTGCTGGTGAGCAGCCACGATCAGGTCACGGCTGGGCCGCGAAACGTAGTACGAGACTACGCTCGTCTCGATGTACACGGTCATCGCCATATTAGAGATTATACCGCGAGATGCGGGGGCACGTCCACTGTCGAAAATGCCCCGCCTGCTACTGCCCCATCTGCTCCTCGGCGATCTTGACGGCGCGGAGGACGGCGCGGGCCTTGTTCAGCGTCTCCCGGTACTCGGTCTCGGGGACGCTGTCGGCGACGATCCCCCCGCCGGCCTGGACGTAGGCGTCCTCGCCGATCAGCGAGAGCGTGCGGATGATGATCCCCGTGTTCATATTCCCGCCGTAGGTCACGTAGCCGACCGCGCCGCCGTACGGCCCGCGGACGTCCGGCTCCAGCTCGTCGAGGATCTCCATGGCCCGGATCTTCGGAGCACCCGAGAGCGTCCCGGCGGGGATCGCCGACCGCAGGGCGTCGAAGCACGTCTTGCCCTCCTCCAGCCGGCCGCTGACCTGCGAGGTGATGTGCATCACGTGGCTGAACTTCTCGATCACCATCACGTCGTCGAGCCCCACGGTGTTGAACTCGCAGACGCGGCCGACGTCGTTCCGGCCCAGGTCGACCAGCATGATGTGCTCGGCCCGCTCCTTCGGGTCGTTGATCAGCTCGTCGGCGAGCGCCGCGTCCTCGGCGTCGTCCTTCCCCCGGCGGCGGGTCCCGGCGATCGGCCGGACGACCATCCGGTCGCCGTCCACCTTGACCATCACCTCGGGCGAGGCGCCGATCAGCTCCAGGTCGCCCAGCTTGATGTAAAACATGTACGGCGAGGGGTTGATCGCCCGGAGCACGCGGTAGATGTCGAACGGATCGGCGGTCGTCTTCGCGTGCAGGCGCTGGCTGAGCACGACCTGGAAGATATCGCCGGCCCGGATGTACTCCTTACACTTGTCGACCGCGGCGAGGTAGTCGGGCTTCTCGAAATTCGACTCGAACGGGATCTCCTCGGTGCCGGTCGTCACGATGTCGTCGTGGACGAGCGAGACCGAGCGGCTGAGCTTGTCGACCACCCGGGCGATCGCCTCGACGGCCTCGCCGTAGGCCGCCCCGGGATCGGTGTCCTCGTCGACATGCACGTTGCTGATCACCTTCACCGTGTGGAAGACGTGATCGAAGACGATCACCGTGTCAAAGAACATGAAGCAGAGGTCGGGCAGGCCGAGCGACCGCCCGGGGCGGTTCGGCAGATCCTCGACATAGCGGACCACGTCGTAGGCGAAGTAGCCGACAGCGCCGCCGCTGAACGATTGTTCCTGCTCGGGCAGGCCGGGCACGCGGACCGGCGCCGACCGGGTGCAGAGCCGCTCGAACTCGGCGATCGGGTCGTCGCTCGCGTGCTCGTCGACCGCGCCGTCGCGCCGGCACGTGACCGTGCCTTCGGAGCACGAGAAGACGGCGGCCGGGCCGAACCCCATCATCGAGTATCGGTCGATCTTCTCCCCGCCCGTCACGCTCTCCAGCAGGAAGCAGTCGTCCTCCTGCCCGAACCGGAGGAACGCCGAGACCGGGGTCAGCGTGTCGGCCAGGAGCTGGCGGTAGACCGGCACGACCGTCCCGGGGCGGGCGAGCTGCTTGAATTCATCGAGTGTGGGCGAGTGCATGGCTGCTCCTCACATGGCCAGGCCGCCGTCGATGGGCAGGACCTGCCCGGTCACGTAGGAGGCGTCGTCGCCGGCGAGGAACGCGACGCACTTCGCCACGTCCTCGACGGTGCCCGCCTTCTCGTCGTCGGCGTCCGGGCGGCTGAGCGGGATGTTCTGCGCGAACGCCTCGCGGGCCTCGTTGCCCAGTTTCTCCGTCATCTCGGTCAGGATGTAGCCGGGCGCGACCGCGTTGACGGTGATGCCGCGCGAGCCGACCTCCTTGGCGACGGCCTTGGTCAGGCCGATCAAGCCCGCCTTCGACGCCGCGTAGTTCGCCTGGCCCGGGTTCCCGAAGATGCCGACCACCGACGAGATGTTGACGATCCGCCCCGCCTTCTGCCGCATCATCTGCCGCACGACCGCCTTCGTGCACACGAACGCGCCCTTCAGGTTCACCGCGAGGACGGCGTCCCACTCGTCCTCGCTCATCCGCATGAGCAGGTTGTCCTTCGTGATGCCCGCGTTGTTCACCAGGATCGTCAGGTTGCCGAACTCGTCGACCACGTCCTTGACGACCGACGCGACCTCGTCGGGCTTGGTCACGTCGCACGTGCGCGCCATACATCGGGCGCCTCTCGCCTCCACCTCCGCGACCGTCTCGGTGGCGTCCATCACGTCGGCGACGCAGATGTCGGCCCCGCGCTCGGCCAGCTCGAGGCAGATCGCCCGGCCGATCCCGCGAGCGCCGCCCGTCACCAGCGCCGCCTTGCCCGTCAGGCTCATCGTTTTCTCCTTCCTCACAGGGCCTATAGGTCCTATGGTTCGTTGTCCAGGTCCGCCGCGCTCTGCACGTTCCGCGTGGCGACCGATCGGTCGGTCCTCGCCAGCAGTCCGGACAGCACGCGGCCGGGTCCGACCTCGACGGCCTCGGTCATCCCCTGCCCGATCATGTATTGCATCGACCCGACCCAGAGCACCGGGCTGGTGAGCTGCAGCGCGAGCAGGTCGCGGATCTCCTCCGACGTGCCGACCGGCTTCGCCGACACGTTGCTGACCACGGGCACCGCCGGCTCACGGATCGGCGTGCGTTCGAGCTCCGCCCGCAGCCTGTCCGCCGCCGACCCCATCAGCGGGCTGTGGAACGCGCCGCTCACCGGCAACCGGACCGCCCGCCGGGCGCCCTTCTCCTTCGCCACGCGCTCCGCACACTCCACCGCGTCGACCTCGCCGGACAGGACCACCTGCCGGAGCGAGTTGAAGTTCGCCGCCACCAGCACGCCGCGGTCCTGGCACGCCGCCACCACCTCCATCGCCCCCTCACGATCGAGACCGATGATCGACACCATCGCGCCGCGGGTCTGCTCGCTCGCCTCCTTCATGAACAGGCCGCGCTCCCGGACGAGGCGGACGGCGTCCTCGGGCCGCATCGCGCCGGCGTAGACGAGCGCCGTATATTCGCCCAGGCTGAGCCCGGCGGTCAGGTCCGCCTCCGCCGCCGCCCCGTCGCGAGCCTTCAGCGCCGCCAGCGCCGCCAGGCTGGTCACGAGGACCGCCGCCTGGCAGTTCGCCGTGTCGTCGAGCTCGTCCGCCGGGCCCTCGAAACAGAGCCCGGCGAGATCGAACTCCAGCGCCTCGTTCGCCTTCTCGTAGACCGCCCGGGCCTCGGGGAACCGGTCGTGGAGGTCCTTCCCCATGCCGACCTTCTGCGCCCCCTGACCCGGAAACAGAAGAGCTTTCTTGCCCATGTCCGCCCTCGTCTGGCTTTCGTCCAGGATGACCGCTAAAGTGTATCAGCCCGGCCCGGGGAGCGTCAAGGTGAGCGAAGATGCGACGGGGTGACGCGCGGTCAGGGAGATTCGGGCTCCCGGGGCACTCGGGCCCACGACACGATCTCATAAGAAGCCAGGCCCATCATCGCTGAATCGTAAGCGCGCTTGACGCGGCGGTAGCGTTTGAGCGCGGCCTGGTAGCAGCTCGCGGCTTCTTCGCGGTCCGCTTCGAGCCGCCTCAGTTGCCGGGCCGGTTCGCGCAGCGCGACCGCCTCCCCCTCGACCTGCCTCTCGCACCCCCGGAGGTGGCGGATCTCCTCGTTCTGGCCTTTGAGGTCGATCGTGATCCCGATCTCGCGTTCCTTGAGCTTTGCGTGCAATTCGCTGGCCCCGGGCTCCTCTTCCGGCAACTTCCGGACCTGTTCGCGGACGTAGTCCAGCTTCTTCTGGTTGGCCTCCCGCTTGCGGATCATTTCGGCTAGCTCGGTCTTGACCTCGCTCAAGTCTCGCAGGGTTCCACGGAGCCCGGGTTCAGCCGCCTTTGGATGCTCCTTGAGAAAGCTCACTCGTCGCCCCTCGAGAGCTTCAAGCCTGTCTTGCGCGAAGCCAAGATCTGCCTTCGCAAGTTCGAGAGCCTGTTCGGCCGCTTGCTTCTCGCATCGGAGCTCGTTTTCAACGAAATCCTGCGTAAGCTTCGAAAGGATCATGTACGTGTCGTAGGGCGTCCGCCCGGTGTAGCTGATCCGGACAAGGCCCTGGCCGATGACCTCAACACGGGTGTTCCGGCGCACGCGCCTGTAAAGCTCGTCTCGGAGCCTGCTCTCAAGTTTCAGGTCATCGCGCGCCTCCCGCTCGATCTTCCTTGTAAGCTTCGTGCCCGAAAGCGCCTTCATCACGCTGGCATACCGCGTCATCTTCTCCTTGATCACCACCGGGTCGACGCGGTGCGTGATCTGGGTCCCCTCGTAAATCTCGACGACCCGAGAGCGGGCAGGCTCTATCACACATGACGATCGGTAGCGGGGAGGCCCCGTCACCGGGACCGCGCCGGCCGCCTGGGCCCCTGGGGCGTCGGCGTTCTCGCGTTGCGCCGGCTTCGCAGGCCCGGGTCGCAACGACCCCGTCGAGGCGGCTCTGCCATCGCCGAAGGTACATCCGGCCGATGCAACAAGAAGCAGCACCAAACAGAGAAGCCGCAGACCGCAACGTAGAGAGATTGTCACCGATCGATCCCCCGAAAGTGGACTGGCGGAGGGAGTAGGATTCGAACCCACGAGGGACCTTTCGGCCCCTAACGGTTTTCAAAACCGTCGCCTTCGACCGCTCGGCCATCCCTCCGGTGTGATTTGTCGGCCTTCGCCGCTCAATCCAATATACCGGGCGGGGCCGGCGAGCTCAAGGAAAGCTGTCAGTTGTCAGCTTTCAGCTATCAGCGGAGCGCGCATTCATCCGCAGATTTCGCAGATTACGCAGATCGGGCGGAAGCCGCCCGGACTCTGTGAAACCTGTGTAATCTGCGGATCATCCTGAGTGCAACGTCCCTCTAAATTCGCGTCGTAAGTCCTTGCGTCCCAAGGAGCGCACTCCCGATTTGGGTGTCCCACGGCCGACTCGGGCCATGTTTGTGCCGAGCAAACCCAACCGTCCGGCTCGGTCAGCGTGCACGTGATCGATAAATCCTATGCCTACCGCGCAGTCAGGACCATCGGTTCGGCCCGCGACCAAGGGAGTTGGGCCGGCTGGGCCCACGGGGCCGGTTGTTCGTGGCTCGGCACAGCAGACAGTGCCCCCTTTTCCGGTGGAACAGCGTGACAACGCGGCGGCCCTCGGCTTTGTCCGAGCTCTTCGCAAGGTCTCAGCCCACAGGGGTAGGGTCGGAATTGACCTTCGGGCGACTCTTTGACAACATTGGCCTTGGCGTGGTAGGGCGTCCCCATGTTGAACTCAGGAAGGAAAGCTGTCAGTTGTCAGCTTTCAGCTATCAGCGGAGCGCGCATTCATCCGCAGATTTCGCAGATTACGCAGATCGGGCGGAAGCCGCCCGGACTCTGTAAACTCTGTGTAATCTGCGGATCATCGATCCGCGCTGAACTGCCCCGGTTCACAAGCGTTCGACAGGAAGTAGAGGGCGAACCCGGTGTTGCGCCACTGGATGCCGAACGTCTTCGGCCGGTTCTTGGTCCGGCTCCTCGTGATCGACTTCCACGCGAGGTCGGCGTATTTCTGCTCGCCGGTCCGCCCGTAGAGGTACGCGTTCACCAGCGTCATGTTGCTGTAGTCGTCGGCCTTCCCGCCCATCTTGTCGACGCCCTGCTTGATGCGGTCGAACGTCGTCTTGTCGCCGGGCTTCGTCCAGAGGTAATAGACACACCCCTCGAACGCGATACCCCACATCCACTTCGACTTCAGGCTCCCGGCGTTGCGGCTCAGCCGCGTCGCCGTCCGGTTGACCATCTGCTGCATCCGCTTCATGTACGCGTCGGTCGGCCAGAGCTCGTAGCTCTGCCACAGCGCGCAGATGTGCGAGCCGGGGCCGCGGGCCTGCTTGCTGTTGTCGGCGTTGTGGTTGTGGAACGCGTTGTTCGCCATCAGCTTCGCGTTGTCGAGCGCCCGCAGGTCGCCGGTCAGGTAATAGAGCGCGAAGACACACTGCGACTTGTTGTGGTTGAACTCCTCGCTGACGTACGGCGTGCCGTTGTCGAGCGCGACGTGGTTCCGAGGCGGGCAGTACCGGCATGCGCCCCACAGGTATTTCTTCCGCGGGCTGGGATGCCAGTGGCAGGTGAACACGTCGCCCACGTGCATGGCGCTGGGGACGTAACGGTCGTAGAACCGCCAGTCCCCCGTCCGCAGGAACTGGACGAGGCAGGCGTTGGGGAAGTCGTAGTAGTTGCCCGCGTAGGAGAGCAGCCACGGGAACGTTTTCTTCGGGCTCTTGTCGTAGCTCTTCCAGCCCCAGTGGAACACGTCGCCCCACTTGTAGAACCCGTAGCTGTCGGTCGTGTGCGTGTAGGTGTGGCCGTCGATCTTCTTGTTGATGGCGACGAGGCTGTCGCGCAGTTTCTCGTCGTATGCCTGGACGGTCTTCCACTGCTCGTCGCTGAACAGCGCCTCCTTGCTTTCGGCGATGTAGCCGAACGCCGCGGTCTCGCGGCAGTAGTACTTCAGCGGAGCGAGCGCGGTGAGCGGCTGCTGCGTCCCGGTGAAGAAGGCGGCGAGCTCGCCGGACGTCTTCTCGTCATGGAAGAGAAACGTGAGGTAGTGGCTGCGGCTCTGGCCCATGTAGACGTCGAACGGCTGCTGGATGCGCTTGTCGGTCTCGGGGTCGCCGGTCGCCAGCTTCTCCCTCGGGAACAGGCCGACGGTCACGCGGCCCGCTTTGTCGATCTGGAGCGATTTGGGGTGGAGCTGCCAGAACCAGCGGACGCCGGCGGCGAGGCCGAGCTTGCCCTTCCACATGTTGATCCAGCCGGTCGACTTCGGCTTCGTGCTCTTGCCCTTCGCCGTCGCGACCGACACGCCCCCCGCCCTGACCTCCATGCGGTCACTGGTGCGCTGGAGAACGAGCAGCTCGTCGGCGGCGACGGCCTTTCGGTCCTCGACCCCGGCCGTCGCCGTCCCGCCAGCCAGCGTTGTGGGCACGACGAACTCGAGCGCATCCATCGGGAAGAAATCGGCCGGCTCCGTGCCCTGGCGGCAGACGAACGTGTGCGTGACGCGGACGACCGGCGAGCCGGCGTAGGCGTGGAACCGGACGATGTAGTCGAACAGCTTCCCGTCGCCCCGCTTGTGCGAGCCCTCCGCCTTCACCACGACCTCCATCGGCCCTTGCCGCTCGATGCTCAGCGTCCCGTTCCCGTCGAGCGCGGACAGGTAGTCGACGCCCTTCGACGCAGCGACGCAGCCGGAGGTCTTCGTCGCCTTGATGACTTGGTTCGCGTCGGTGAAGTTCCCCTGCCCCGTCGCGTCGAACCACGCCTCGTGGAAGCCGTCGAAGTGCACCCCGCGGACGGTGAACTTGACGCGGCCGGTGTTGACCGTGACCAGATCGCCGACCTTCTTCGCAGTAACCGGGCTGTTCGGCGCCACCTGCGCGAGCCCGCTCTTCAGCCGGTACGTCACCGCTCGCTTCGCGCCGACCGACGCCTGGAAGTTGAGCAGCACCCACTTCACGCTCTTCCGGTCGCTCCACCGCGCCATCTCGGTGAACTGGCACGGGACGACGCCGTCCGTGCCGGTCAGCGCCAGCCGCGAGACGTCCGTCACCGCGCCCTTCGGCAGCGGCACGCCGACCGTGACCGGCTCATTGACGCGGGCTACGCCAGCACGCTCCTCGACCTTGAGCGGCACGTTCAGAGCGGCCGCCGTCGCGTCCGTCGCCGCGCACGACGCGGCCGTCAGCGCGACCAGACACATCACGATCAACCCCAGTTGGCTCTTCATCTTCTTCCTCCAGCCGTCAGAAGAAAACAGCTTTTGACAGGATTCACAGGATCAAGAGGATGCCAAGGACCTGAAG
>JAWODX010000482.1:0-6344 GCA_046483085.1 Planctomycetota bacterium | reverse complement strand
GCCCATCCAACGCATCGGCATCCTCGGCTGGGACGTCGACCGGGAGATCGAGGAGTACGAGGACCACGGCGGCCTGCCGGGGACCAAGGATAAGGCCATGGTCGACGCGATCCTGAAACACCTGGACGCTCGAAAGACCGAACAGGCCGAACAGAAGGACAAGGAGGAGACGTCATGAGGGTGAGTCGACTGCCGGTCCCCGACCGGCCCTACGACGGCAAGGGCAGGGTGCTGCGGGTCAAGGAGGGGTTCAACCCGAACTCCAGCTCGCTCGGCTCCATCGTGTTCTCGATCCCCACCGCCCTGATGGCCGCGCCCGTCGTGCTCGGCGCGGCGGCCGCGTGGATCGGGTCGGGCGCCCCGAAGCCGAAAGAGGCCACGGCGACCGCCGGGCCGCAGGAGCAGGAGCCGGCCGCAGCCCCGGACGATGCGACCGGGCCGCAGGACCGGGAGGAGGACCGATGAGGAACGCCATCACCGCCGCCGTCCTGGGACTCTGCCTGCTCGGCCTGGCGGGCGGATCCCGCGCCGGAGAGCCGGCCGCCCACCTGCTCCAGGAGTACAAGAGCGAGGACCCGGCCTACCGGGAAGCCGACGAGCTCCTCAACGAGGTCAAGTTCGCCACGAGCAGCCCGGAGAAGGCGCGAACCCAGATCGATCAGCTCGAGCAGGTCCTCGCGAAGTACCCTGATTATCCGCATCGCCATGCCGCCCACTACTTCCTGGGGATGAACTACCAGCTTCTCGGGGAGTACGGCAAGGCGGCCGACGCGTTCGAGTCCGCCCTCGAGCGGAAGCCCGAGCTCGCGTCGGAGATGGCGCTGGACGACCGCGTGGAGACCCTGCGAGAGCGGCACCTCGCGCAGACGGCCCCGAGGATCCTGATCTTCGTGATCCTCGGCCTGCTCGTCGTCGGCGCGATCCCGATGCTCAAGAAAGAGCGCGCGCCCGTCCCGTGGGTGCGGCTGATCGTCGTGTACGGCGCCGCCCTCGCCCTGTGGGGGCTGGTCATCTGGCTCGTGCCGATCCTGCTGGGTCCGCCGGAGGTGTCGGGCTATCCCAGGCCGACGTTCGTGGGCTACCGGCTCGGGCAGGTCGGCGACGGCCGTCTCGTCGCCCTGCTCGGCTACGGTGCGGGGGCGATCGCCGCCGCGTTCCTGCTGTCCGTATCCCTCGCGGGGCTTCGGTCCGCCGGCCTGCGGCGCGGCCTGTCGCTCGCGCTGGTCCTGCTGATGACCGGGTCCTGCATGGCGCTGTACTCCGTGCGAAACTGGTACGGCCAGGGGGAGTTCGGCCGGTACGGCGGCCGGCTCATCGTCCTCATCAAGGACATCTCCGAGAAGCACGAGGTCCCCGACGAGATGATCCCGCTCTATGAGCACGAGCGGTTCCGCAAGCGGATCATCGAGGCGAAGAAGAAACACGCCGAGGAGACCGAATGAAACACCGGGCCGAACGGTTCGGCGGGATCGTCGCCTCCGATGATCCGCCAATGCTCGCCTTCGTCGACCGCCCGTTCATGCGCGAGCTCGGCGTGGCCGACTCCCCGCTCTGGCGGGACGACGATGACTCGATCGGGGCGCTGAGCGCCCCGGTCGAGGTCCACATGGCCTGCACGAACCAGTGCTCGATGGGCTGCCCGCACTGTTACATGGACTCGCGCGAGACCGATCCGGACCAGATGCACACGGCGTCGTTCAAGGCGGCGGTGAAGCGGCTGGCCGACATGGGCGTGTTCCACGTGGCCCTCGGCGGCGGCGAGGCGCTCGAACGGCCCGACCTCTTCGAGCTCGCCCGCTACGCCCGCCAAGTCGGGCTCGTCCCGAACCTCACCACGAACGGCGCCCTCGTCACCCCCGAGGTCGCACAAAAGCTGACCTGCTTCGGACAGGTCAACCTGTCGCTCGACGGCGTCGGCGAGCTGAGCGGCGTCTTCCGCGGCCGGAACGTGATGGACACGGTCGACCGCGCGTTCGACCGGCTGCTCGAGGCCGGCGTCTCGACCGGGATCAACTGCGTGGTCGGCCGGCGCAACATCGACGGGCTGACCGGCCTCTTCGCCTACGCCGCCCGCCGGGGGCTCGGCGAGATCGAGCTGCTCCGGTTCAAGCCCGCCGGGCGCGGCGCCGAACTCTATCCGGACGAGAAGCTGACCTGCGAGCAGGCCCGACGGTTCTACCCGCTTGTCCAGGAGTTGACCGAGACGCACGACCTGGCCACCAAGATCGACTGCTCGTTCGTGCCCATGCTCTGCTACCACCGGCCGCCCAAGCACGTGCTCGAAGCGCTCGGCGTCTGCGGCTGCGAAGCCGGCAACTTCCTCGCCGGCGTCCAGAGCGACGGGCGCGTCAGCGGCTGCTCGTTCCTCCCCTCGCTCGACCTGACCGTCGACGAATTGCCCGGCGCCTGGGACGCGTGCCCGGAGTTCGAGGGGTATCGCGGCTGGACCGCCTCGGCGCCCGCGCCGTGCTCTTCCTGCGACTACCTGAGCATCTGCAAGGGCGGATGCCACGCCGTCGCCCTCGCCCAATGCGGGACGACCGACGCCCCGGACCCCGACTGCCCCTGGGTCATCGAACACCGGCGGGCCGAGGCGACGCAGCCGGCGAGGATCGAATAACGAGGCCGGACTGTCACTTCGATCGTTGCGAGGACAAGGATGAAAAAGCCCCTGATCGCCGTCATCGTCGTCGCCGTCCTCATCGCCCTGATCGCCGTCCTGCTGCCCGGCGAGGAGCCCGAGCTCCGGCTGTACGCCGGCGCCGGGCTGCGGCGCGCGGTCCATGCGGCCGTCGCCGCGTTCCACGAACAGACCGGCATCAAGGTGGTGCCCGACTACGGGGGCAGCGGGCTGATGATCACGCGGGCAAGGGAGGACGACACCGCCGACCTCTTCCTGCCCGGCGACGTCTGGTACGTCGACCGGTACGAGAAGCTCACCGGGCGGAAGACCGAACGGGCGCCCGTCGCGTACTTCATCCCCACCCTGATCGTCGCCAAGGACAACCCGAAGAACATCACCGGGCTCGCCGACTTGACGAAGCCGGGCGTGACCGTGGGGCTGGGCAAAGCCGACGCCTGCCAGGTCGGCCGCATCAGCGCCCGCATCCTCCGCAACGCCGGCGTCGAGCCCGCGGACCTCGAGACGCAGGAGTCGCTCACCGTCAACGAGCTCGGCGTCTGGGTCCAGACGAACGCCGTCGACGCCGCGATCGTCTGGGACGCCATCGCCGCGAACATCGCCGACGACGTCGAGACCATCCCCATCCCGCCGGAACACAACATCATCTCCCGCGTCGTCCTGGCGATCCTGCCCACGACGACCCGCCGTGCCGACGCCCGGAAGTTCCTCGAATTCCTCTCGGCCCCCCACGGCCAGACGATCCTCGAGAACAACGGCTTCCGCACGGACCTCCCCGAAGGCTACCAGGCAGAGCGGTGACCGCGCCCGAGCCGGGTCCTACCCTCTTGAGGACCATGCTGACCCCTCGTTCGGCGAGCTGTCTCTGCTCTCGCAGACGGGCCTGCCGGGGCCAATGAAAATGGGCAGCCCGGACGACCGACCCGAGGTTGCGCACGGACGCAAGAGCTGGTATGGTGGTGTGACGCATTTCGGATTCGTAGCACGAACCCCGGGCAGAGAGACGCCGAAGGGAAGAGTCGCGATGCAACGGTCGTCGTGGCCATTCAGGCGATTCCTGCTGCCGGCCGTCCTGTTAGCATGCGGCCTGGCGGCGATTATCGGAACGCACTCGCTGGCGCCGCGACCCTCGGCCGCGCGGTCGGGGCGTACGTTGACCGATGCGGCGGGCCGAGAGGTCTGCGTGCCGCACCGGGTCGATCGGGTGCTCTGCTCGGGCCCCGGCTGCTTGCGCCTGCTCACCTATCTCCGCGCCGAGGACCGGGCCATCGCGGTGGACGACGCGGAGACCCGCCGCCGCATGCTCGACGCCCGGCCCTATGCGCTGGCGAACCCGCAGTTCCGGTCGCTGCCCACGTTCGGCGAGTTCCGCGGGCACGACAACCCCGAGCTGATCGTCGCCCTCTCGCCCCCGCCGCAGGTGATCTTCAAGACGTATGCCGCAATGGGATACGACCCGCAGGAGCTCCAGACAAAAACCGGCCTCCCGGTGGTCGTGCTCGACTACGGCGATCTCGGCGACCGGCGGCCGACCTTCTACGACGCCCTGCGCCGGATGGGCCGCGTCATCGGCAAGGAAGACCGGGCCGACGAGGTGGTCGCGTTTTTCGACCGGCACGTGCGCGACCTGGACGAGCGGACACGCGGCATCCCCGACGCCGAGCGCCCGAGCGTCTACATCGGCGGTGTCGCACACAAGGGACCGCACGGCTACCGCTCGACCGAACCGAGCTACCCGCCGTTCCTGTTCGTGCATGCTCGAAACGTCGTCCGAGACGGCGGGCGGCTCGACAACCTCCAGCACTCCGACGTCGCCAAGGAGAAAATCCTCGAATGGGACCCCGACGTCCTGTTCGTGGACCTGTCGACGCTTCAGCTCGGCGACGCCGCCGGCGGCCTCTACGAACTGCGGCACGACGCCGCTTACGCCACGCTGACCGCCGTTCGCGAGGGCCGCGTCTACGGCCTCCTGCCGTACAACTGGTACACGACCAACTGCGGCTCGCTTCTGGCCAACGCATACTTCGTGGGCAAGGTTCTCTACCCGAACCGGTTCGGCGACGTCGACCCGAGCGCCGAGGCCGACGAGATCTACTCGTTCCTGGTCGGCGGGCGGGTGTTCGGCGAGATGAAGCGGGCGTTCGGCGGCCTGGCCTTCGAACGCATCCCGCTGGAGGAGTGACCGTGCACTTCGCCGACGGCGAGATCCCGGAGGAATACCGCCGCTACATCGGGCGCAAGGTCGCCCTGATCGTCCTGGCAGCCGTTGCCTTGGCGGGCCTCGTGGTCGGCTCGATCTCGGTCGGCGCGGCCAACGTGCCGGTGGCGGACGTCGGGAAGGCGCTGTTGGGCGCGGCGGTGCCCGAGCGGTTCGCCAGGATCGTCTGGGACATCCGGCTGCCACAGGCGCTGGCCGCGGTGGTGGCGGGCGCCGGTCTTGCGATCGCCGGCGCCACGATGCAATCGGTGCTCCGCAACCCGCTGGGCTCGCCGTTCACCCTCGGCATCTCCCACGCCGCCGCGTTCGGCGCCGCGCTCTCGGTCATGCTGCTCGGCGGCGGGATCATGACCTCGTCGCAGACGGGTGCGGTGACCGTCACGAACCAGACCCTGACCACGGCCTGTGCGTTCGGGTTCAGCCTGCTGGCCGTGGCGGTGATCATGCTGGTCAGCCACGTCCGGGGCGCCAGCCCCGAGGTGATGGTCCTCGCCGGAGTGGCGCTGGGCTCGCTGTTCACCGCCGGGACGATGTTCCTGCAGTATTTCGCGGACGACGTGCAATTGAGCGCCATGGTGTTCTGGACGTTCGGCGACACGGCACGGGCGAGCTGGGCCGAGCTGGGGGTGCTCGCGGCGATCACCCTGCCGGCGGCGGGCTTCTTCCTGCTCAACAGTTGGAACTACAACGCCATCGACGCGGGCGACGAGACGGCACGGGGTCTCGGGGTGCCCGTGGGCCGGGTCCGGCTCGTCGGCATGATGATCGCCTCGCTGGTGACCGCGGCGCTCATCGCGTTCCTCGGGATCATCGGGTTCGTCGGGCTGGTGGTCCCGCACATGGTCCGGCGGGTGATCGGCGGCGACCACCGGTTCCTCCTGCCCGCGTCGCTCGTCGTGGGCGCGGCGCTGCTGCTCGCCGCCGATACGGCCGCCCGGCTCATGCTCGCCCCCCACGTGCTCCCGGTCTCGGTCCTCACGGCGTTCCTCGGCGCCCCCGTTTTCCTCGCATTGATCGTGAGAGGGACCGGCCGATGATCCTCGACGTGCGGGGCATCGCGTTCTCGTACCGAAGCCGGCCGGTCCTCCGCGACGTCACCTTCCAGGTCGCCGAGGGCGAGCTGCTGGCCATCCTCGGGCCCAACGGCGTGGGCAAGACGACGGCGCTGAAATGCATCAATGCCATCCTCCGACCGCGCGCGGGAGCCATTCTCCTGGAGGATATCGACGTGCTGCATGCCCGGCTCGGCGAGATCGCGCGGTCGATCAGCTACGTCGCCCAGCGAGTCGAGCCCGCACGGCTGACCGCGTTCGACGCCGTCCTCATGGGCCGGAAGCCGCACCTGCGGGGCCGGGCCTCGGCCTCGGCAGCCCTGGTCGCCTCAGCCGGGCTTAGCTCGTCCTCGGCGGCCATCTCTGGTTCCTCCCACGTATCTTTCGAAGAGGCCGTAGCGGACGGCACAGGCCCGACCGCAGACTCCCGCTC
>JAWODX010000616.1:0-3498 GCA_046483085.1 Planctomycetota bacterium | reverse complement strand
CTGTTCCTCGCCGCCGCCGGGCTCGGCGCCCAGCTCGGATACCTCCTGCCGTTCAGCCGAACGCACGAGAGGGAGGCCGACCGGCTCGGCCTCATCTTCATGGCCATGGCCGGCTACGACCCGCGCGCGGCGCCGGCGTTCTGGCAGCGAATGCAGGACAAAGCCGGGGGCGGCGAGCCGCCCGAATTCCTGAGCACCCATCCGTCCACCCAGAGCCGGGTCAACGACCTGAAGCAGCTCGCGGAGACCGAGGCCATGAATTTCTACCGGCCCAGAGAGTGACTCCCGAGGCTCCTATCCGGTACCCGATCCGCCGCACCGCAGTCTTGACGGCCGTCGCCATCGCGGCGCTCGCCGTGACCCCCCAACCGGCACCCGCCGCTGAACCCACGAAGAGACAGGCCATGGAACGCATCAAGCAGCGGATCCGCGCCGCACTCGCGCCCGACCGCCTCTCGAAGCGGCACGTCGAACAGGTCGCACGACACGCCGAGAGGCTCCAGCCGGACGGGAGCTGGCCGGACATCGACTACCGGGACCGGACGCGGTCGGGCTGGCCGGTGGCGCGGCACCTCCGCCGCCTCCACCGAATGGCCCGGGCGTTCCACGCCGAAGGCCGGGGGCTCCCCGACAGGGCGGAGCTCAAGAAGAAGATCCTGGCCGGGATCGATCACTGGCTGGAACAAGACTACCGCAACCCGAACTGGTGGTGGAACCGGATCGGGGTGCCCATGCGGCTCGGCCGGGTCCTCATCCTCATGGAAGAGGAGCTGTCGGAGGAGCAGCTCGCCGCCGGGATCAAGATCGTGAAGCGGAGCCGGGTCGGGATGACCGGCGCGAACCTCGTGTGGCTCGCCACGAACCAGGTCCGATGGGGTTGCCTGGCCGGGAACGCCGCGGCGGTCGAGTCGGCGCTCGGCGCCATTCAGCGCGAGATCCGCGTGTCGGGCGGTGGGGGCGAGGGGATCAAACCGGACCGCAGCTTCTGGCAGCACGGCCGGTGTCTGTACAGCGGCGGCTACGGGGCGGCGTTCTCGGCCGACTGCTCGTGGTTCGCCCGCATGGCCGCCGGGACGCCGTTCGCCTTCCCCGAGAAGAAGCTCGATATCCTGGCGTCGTATGTGCTCGACGGGCAGCAGTGGATGGTCCGCGGGCGGCGCTACGACTGGGGCGTGATCGGCCGGCAGATCTCGCGACCACACGGAAACGGCGCCGGCGGGCTGGCCCGCGTCTGCCGGCACATGATGGCGGCCGGCGCGCCGCGCCGGGACGAGTTCGAGGCGTTCCTCAAGCGCCTGGAAGGGAAGCCCGGGGACACGAAGCACGCGCTCTCGGGCAACAGGCACTTCTGGAACTCCGACTTGATGGCCCACCACCGGCCCGGCTACTACACCTCGGCACGGATGGTGTCGAAGCGGATCGTGAACACCGACAATCCCGCCAACCAGGAGGGCCTGCTCTCGCACCACCTCGCCGACGGGGCGAACTTCCTCATGCGGACCGGCGAGGAATATACGGGCATCTTCCCGGTCTGGGACTGGCAGCGCGTGCCGGGCGTCACCGTCGAGTACACCGGCGGCCGGCCGAGGGGAAGCGTGCGGTATGCTGGCGAGAAGAGCTTCGTCGGCGGCGTGTCCGACGGCGAATACGGCGGCGCGGCGATGGACTTCGCCCGCGGGGCGCTGACCGCGCGGAAGGCGTGGTTCTTCTTCGACGACGAGTACGTCTGCCTCGGCGCCGGCATCTCGTGCAAGAGCGGGAACCCGGTGCTCACGTCGGTCAACCAGTGCCTGCTGGCCGGCGCGGTCCGCGTCGACGGCCAGGCGGTGGAAAAGGGAGAGCGCGAACTGGCCGGGCCGACCTGGGTGCACCACGGCGCGGTCGGCTATGTCTTCCCCGAGCAGGGGGCAAGGGTCCTGGTCCGGAACGCCGAGCAGACGGGCAGTTGGTACCGGCTCCGCCGCGCCAGCTCGCGCACGAAGGTGACGAAGGACGTGTTCAGCGTCTGGCTGGGGCACGGGCCGAAGCCGACGGGCGACCGGTCGCGGTACGCCTACTTCGTCGTCCCCGGGGCGTCGCCCCGGCAGATGGGCCGGTTCGCGGCAGAACCGGCGGCCCGGGTGCCCCGCAATACGGCTGGGGTTCAGGCGGTCTGGCACCGCACTCTCAGGCTCGGGGGGACCGTCTTCTATAAGCCAGAGTCGGTGGAGCTCCACCCGGGACTGACTGTCCAGCCGGACCGCCCCTGCCTCGTTCTCGTCCGTGAGAAGGCAGACGAATTGCGTCTCGCCGTGGCCGAGCCGAGCGGCCGCCACAGGACGCTGACCGTGAGGATCAGCCGCCGCCTGACCGGCGAGGGCTGCAACCCGGTCGAGGACGAGCCCGACGCGACCGCCGTCTCGGTCGACCTTCCCGGCGGCGATCAGCTCGGCCGGAGCGTGGTCCGGACGTTGACCGTCGCCGAACAGTGACAACCAGCGGCCGCGCCCGCGAACTGCTGACGATGCCCGGCTCCATTTCTTCCCTGCTGGCCGTCGGGGTTACGCCAGCTTCTCCGCGCCCGAGTACACTTCCTCCACCTTGATCGCCGCCGCTGCGTGGCCCGGATGCTTCTTGGGGTTCCACTCCTTCATCGCCTCGAAGACGGGGCCGTCCGTGTGGTACTCGACCGCCCCCTTGATCTGGTAGGGCTTCCCGTCGCTGGTGATGAACAGGATCGCCGCCGGGCTGCCCGCCCGGATGTTCGCCCGCGTCTTACAGAAGTAGTTGTCTGCAACCACGACCGTGTCGTCGCTGTACACGTTGACGCAGCCGACATAGATGGCGTTGGGCCGTCCGTCCGGGTCGACCGTGCTCAGCACCGCCGGCCCCTTCCGATCTTCCCAACCCTGACAAACGGCTTCCGGCAAAACGGCCATGCTCGTTCCTCCTTGCTGCAAAGAACCAAAGAGCCGCCAAGGATAGCGGCGACCGGCCGCCGGCGCAAGCCCCCAGCGCCCATCCAAGAGTTCGCGGCTGTTGCCTCCGTCGCCCCAACCGCCTATCATAGGGCGACCCGACTCTACAGAGAGGACACGCAGATGACGATCGGGATCGGCAAGAGCCACGAGTTCATCAGCGAAGACGACATCCGCGGGACCGTCGCGCAAGGCCTGGACGAGGCGCACCTCGACGGCCGGCGCGTGCTCGCCATCATCCCCGACAGCACGCGGACCATGCCCATGCCGCTGATGTTTCGCCTGCTGACCGACCGGCTCCTGGGCTCGGCGAAGGCGATCGACTTCCTCGTCGCGCTCGGCACCCATCCGCCGATGAGTGACGAGGCGCTGAACCGGCTCGTCGGCCTGACGAACGCGGAACGCGAGGGCAGATACGCTGATGTCCGCGTGATGAACCACGCGTGGGACGATCCCGACGCGCTCCGGGTCGTCGGCACGATGTCGGCGCCCGAGATCGAGGCGCTCTCCGGCGGGCGGATGAGCGAGGACGTCCCGGTGG
>JAWODX010000582.1:0-5157 GCA_046483085.1 Planctomycetota bacterium | reverse complement strand
ACTGTCTATCACGGCGGCCTGCAAGGGATCCCATGTGGGCTGAACACCTGCTGCCGACAGCCGGCCCCGAGCCTCGCAAGATGAACGGGGAGCATATCGTGAGGCTGTCTATTATCGCCATCCTGGTGGCAGGCGTCTTGTGTGTCGAGGTGGCGGGCGGGGCCTCGGAACTCGTCCTGGTGGGAAAGGGCGTCAGCCGTGCCCCGATCGTTGTTTTCAAGGACGCCCCGCCGCTGACCCGCCGCGCGGCCGGCGAACTGGCCGAGTACATCGAGAAGACCACCGGCGCCCGGCACGACATCATCGAGGGCGAGCCGGAACCGATCCCCGAGCACGCCATCTGGGTCGGCTATCAGCCGATAATGGAGAAGGTGTTCCTGGAAATCGACCTCGACTTCGACCATCCCGAAGCGATCCTGATCGCCGCCAATGAGAACCACCTGGTGATCGCCGGCCGTGACCGATGGGACCCCGACCACCTGGTGGCCGAGGTCCGCGACGAACGGATCGTCGGCAAGCAACAGGAATACGGCACCGTCAACGCCGTGTACACCTTTCTCCAGAGGTACCTGGGGGTGCGCTGGCTTTGGCCCGGCGAACTCGGCGAGGACATCGCCGAAAAGGACACCCTCGCGCTGGCGCCTTTCGAGTACCGCTACCACCCGCAAATCCGCGCCCGCGGCGGCGTCTTCCATTTCTCTTCGCTGGGGAACCGGGGGTACGGTCGGTCGCACGATTGGACGCGGCGTCAGCGCCTTCAGCTCGATTCGCTTCACCAGCCCGGCGGCCACGCGTTCGGCGATTGGTGGGCGCGTTTTCACGAGCAGCATCCCGATTACTTCGCCCTCCAGCCCGACGGGACGCGGAGTGGCTTCCCGAAACCGAAGTATGCCAAACTGTGCCAGTCCAACCCGGCCGTTTGGGAGCAGTGGCTGGACGACGTCGAAGCGCAGTTGAAGAAAGATCCTACCCAAACGGTCTTCAGCGGCGCGCCCAACGATAGCTGGTTGAGCGGGCATTGCGTGTGCGAGAAGTGCAGCGCCTGGGATCATCCCGACGGCGAGTTACGCATGTTTCATTGGAAGGGAATGCACCGGGAGCACGTGGCCCTTTCCGACCGGCACGTGACGTTCGCCAACCATCTCGCGCGCCGGCTCAAGGATCGGTATCCCGACCGGGACTACCACGTGCTCATGCTGGCCTACGGGCACTCCCGGCCGGTGCCGGTGGAGGCCGTGCCCGCCGATAACGTCATCATTTCCAGTGTGGCCAACTTCTTCGGACGGACGCATCTCAAGGACCGCGGTTCGACGCGGGGCACGACCCACCGCGAGCAGTTCGCCGGCTGGGGCAACGTGGCGCGGCACCTGATGTGGCGGCCGAACACAGGCAGCCCGGCCGGCTGGCAACAGGGTCTGCCCGACCTGTCCATTGGCCAGACCGTCGACGACCTCCAGTTCGTCGCCGGGAATCATTGCATCGGTATCTTCATCGACAGCGTATGGGAACACTGGGCCACCCAAGGACCGCAGTATTACGTCATGGCCCAACTGGCGTGGGACCCTCGCCAGGACGGCCAGGCCGTTCTCAACGATTACTACCACCGGGGCTTCGGCCCGGCCGCCGAGGAGATGAAGGCCTATTTCGCCCTGCTGGCGCGGGCCCGCGAAGCGTTCGTCGAAGAGTACGATTACGGCGCGGCCGTGTTTGATCTGCCGGGTTTTTACACGGACGAACTGCTGGTCGGAGCCGGTGCGCACCTGCGCCGCGCCGCGGCCGATCTCGACGGCGGGCCAGACCGCTACCGCCGACGCGTGGCGTTTGTCCGTGCCGGCCTTACCTATACGGAGTTACTCGTAGAGAACATCACGTTGATGGCGCGCTACTGGCAGCAGCAAGATGAGGACATCGCCGAGAGAGTGAAGAAGAACTGGCAAGCGATCAAGGCGCTCTGCGAACAGCACCCCTATGCCGTGAACTGGGGCCCGGTGCGGCCGCAGACGCCTCGCATGCGCGGCCTGCATCCCGATTATCCGAACCCGAAGTGGAAGCCAAGGACGAAACCTGAAAACGGAAAGCGGAAGAACGGTCGGGACTGACCGGCCACTCGCCCCATGCCGGCGGGCTGTGCAAACGGCCGGAACAAGGAGGAGAACCTGCATGATACGGCGAGCCCATATTGTGGCGTTTCTGGTGCTGCCGGCCTGCCTCATCGCGGCGGCCGATGCGGCCGATCTGGTGCTGGTCGAGCAGGGTGTGAGCCGGGCGCCGATCGTCGTCGCGGAGGGCGCGTCGCCGTCGGCCCGGCAGGCCGCGACGGAACTGGCCGCCTGCATCGAGAAGACGAGCGGGGCCCGGCCGGAGATCTTCGAGGGAGTGCCCGACCACGCGCCGAAGCACGCCATCTGGGTCGGCGTGTCGCCGGCCGTCAAGGGCCTGTTTCCCGGGGTGGACTTCGCGTTCACGCACCCGGAAGAAATCCTGATCTCCGCGTCGGAAGACCATCTCGTCGTCGCCGGCCGGGACCGGCGGCGGGGCGACACGTGGACCGAGCACGGCACCGCCAACGCCGTCTACACGTTGCTCCAGGACTCCCTCGGCGTGCGATGGCTGTGGCCGGGGCCGTTGGGCGAGGACATTGCCCGGCGGGACACCATTACCCTGGCGCCGTTCACGCACCGTTTCCACCCGACGTTTCTTTCGCGCGACGTGTTCATCCACGCCGAGCGGTGGGGCGTGGCCGGCGACTGGATCCGGCTCCAGCGGCTGGCGTTGGATTCCCGCCAGGGGCCCGCCGGCGGCCACGCGTTTACCGACTGGTGGGAGCGGTTCCACGAGAGCCACCCGGAGTACTTCGCCCTTCAGCCCGACGGCACGCGCAGCGGCTGGCCCAAACCGCACTATGTCAAACTCTGCCAGTCCAACCCGGCCGTCTGGGCGCAGTGGCTCGCCGATGCCGAGGAGAGTCTTCGCGAGAATCCGGCGCTGAATTACCTGCGTGCCGGCCCCAATGACGGACACTCCAGCGGCGTGTGCGTGTGCGAGAACTGCCGCGCGTGGGACCATCCCGACGGTCCGCCGTTCCGCTACTACTACGACGGCTCGAAGCAGGACTACGTCGCGATGAGCGACCGGTACGTCACCTTCTGGAATCACCTCGCGCGGCGGCTGAGGGAGCGGTTTCCCGACCGCGACGACCTGTTCGTCCGCGTCAGCGCTTACGGGCCTTCGATGACGCCGCCTCTGGGGCCGGGCCTGGCCGAGAACACCGTCCTGGCCTATGTCGGCCACTTCCCGTTCACGACCGAGGAGGCGCGCCGCACCCAGAAAAAGCAGTGGCTGGGCTGGTCGAAGAAGGCCCCGCACATGATCTACCGGCCGAACCTGTGGTACTGGGCCGGCGGCGTGTGGGGGCTGCCCGAGGTGTCGATGACCCAGACCATCGAGGATTTCCGGTTTCTCGCCGAGAACCACTGCATCGGCATCGTGGTCGATTCCGCCTGGGAACACTGGGCCACCCAGGGCCCGCAGTATTACCTGATGGCCCAACTGGCCTGGGATCCCCTCCGCGACGGCGAGGCGGTGCTCCGGGATTACTATCGCCGCGGTTTCGGACCCGCCGCCGACGAGATGCGCCGGTACTGGACCATGATGGAGGAGGCCCGCGACGCCTTCGTGGCCTCGCCGGACCTCGTCCTCGGCAGCCGGGGGCGATTCAAGAAAATCCCCATCGTCCGCCGCGTGTATGATGCCGACTTCCTCGACCGGGCCGAGGCGCTGCTGGACCGCGCGGCAGCGCGGACGGCCGGCGGCTCCGACGTCTACCGCAAGCGGGTGGCGTTCGTGCGGGCCGGGTTCGACGTCGTCCGCCTCTTGATCGAGACCATCCCCGTCATGGACCGGGTCCGGGAAAGCGGCGGCCGGGACGTGGAGGCGGTCCGCCGGGCGGAAGCCAACTGGGCACGCATGGAGGAGATCGCCCGCAAAGCCGGGAAGGTCGCCATGCGGTTCGATTTCATGCTCGCCCGGATTCGCGGGGGGTACATGGGCGGCGTCCAGGACTACTTCGGCCCGCCGTCCGACGAATTCAAGAAGGCCGCCGAGCAGGCGGCGGAGAACCCGACGCCGTCCCCGGAGCCCTGAGCGGAGCCTATGCTGAATCCGGCCGGCGCCGCCACCGTTTCGGTCAGCCGGCCGACGCGGCCGGCGCGTTTCGGTTTCATAGCCGGCGGCAGGCGGCAGAGGAACCACGCGCACTGGCAGACTGTGAAGCGGGTGCGGGTGGCGTCGCAGGCGAAGTCGAACCAGGGCTGCGGAGTCGCCTCGTACACGCGGCGGCTCGCCCGGAAGCAGGCCGTGTCGAAGTGCGGGTAGTGGCCGGCCAGGCCGTACCGGCCGAAGCAAGCACAGTAGACCACCTCGCCCGGCTCGGTCAGGATGCGGGCCGTCCCGCCACCCGAAGCCTCCTCCGGCGCCTCCAGCAGCGGCACATCCGCTGCATCGGCTACGTCCGCAGGCGGGCCCACGTCCATCACGATGCGCCTACCCTGCGATTCAACTTCCACACAGGTGCCACCGATCTCTCCTGTGCCACGGTGGATACAGGCTCGGACTATGCCGTCCTTCCCCACTACCGTGTGCCGCGCCGGCCGCAGCACTTCTTGTATTTCTTGCCGCTGCCGCACGGGCAGGGGTCATTGCGGCCGACCTTTTCCCGACCGTCGGCAATCGGCTCCGGCCGCGGCGGCCGTGCGGCCCCGGAGTCCTTGCGATCGGATACGAGGGAGGTCGCTTCGCCGATGTCCTGGTACCCGATGTAGGACGAGGTGTGTTCCTCCAGGAAGATGCGAGTGATCTCCAGCCCCGTCTCCGCCTCCTGGTGCCGGGTCGGACACAGGTAGCCTTCGGCGTCCGTCTCAATCTCCATGCCCTCCAGGTACTCGATCACCGCCCCGATGCATTCGGGGCTCGCGGGCAGGGCCGCCCCGGAGGTCGTCACGAAACGCTCAAAGGGAAGCAGCCGGGTGGCCAGCACACCGCCTTCGACAACCGTCTGGCTGAAGCCCAGGTCGATGAGCAGGAACCGCTCGTCCCGGAGCAGGTCGTGCACCCGCACCCCGACGCCCGGCACGACCTCCTCGACCTCCGGGATGGCGA
>JAWODX010000463.1:0-4475 GCA_046483085.1 Planctomycetota bacterium | reverse complement strand
CTGGAGATCGTTCCCGTCGAACGGATCACCTCGACGACGTGGACGTTCGACGAGGCGATGTCGTTCATCGTCTCCGGCGGCGCCGTCGCCCCGCCCGAGATGAACTACGACAAGAGCGCCGCCGCCCCGCCCGCCGCCGAACGCGAGCCCGAGATCGGGCCGGCGGACGAGACGTAGCGCGGGAGCCTGGGGGTGCTCGGTGGCGGTGCTCGGTGTCAGGGGGTGCTCGGTGTCAGGCACCGAGTGAATCTGCACGCGCTTGGGGGCCATAGGGTTACAACGTCGGTTTACAAAACCTCCGGCGTGAGAGGCCCGGCGCTCCTCTCGTCGTCCCGGACCCGGGGACAAGAAGGAAAGGCCTGCGAGGCAGAAGGAGTGCGCTCGCCACCTCCCCAGTCGCGGCCCGCGAACGGGAAGCTGTCTCCGAAGGCTGCCCCGCTGTGGCACCGGCGTCTTGCCGATGAGTCTCCACGGCCTCGAAGCGCTTGCCACGGCTTCAGACAGTCTTCTACTGGTCGCGCGGGTCGACCGGGCGCCGTTCTTCCGCCGAGACGAGAGCGGCGAGCGAGACCTGCAGCGCGGCCAGCCCGTCCTCGCCGGTGATCGGCGGGGCGTCGTTGGCCCGCACCGCGGCGGCGAAGTCGCGCATCAGGGCCGGCCGGGGGTCGCCGTCCAGCGGGTGCTCCTCCTTGTGCTCACCGCTCAGCACCTGCAGCCCGGACTCGGTTTTCCGCGCGACGCCGTGCGGGCCGAAAAGCGTTTCGTCACTCGTCGCGGCGGTCCCTTCGGGCAGGCCCCAGCAGATCGTCAGCTCGCCGACGTCGCCCGAGGCGTACTCGACGGTCACCACGGCGGTGTCCACGGCGAGCTCCTGCACGGCCGCCAGCCGCTGCTTCCCCCGGCCGAACCGGAATCCGCCCCGGGCCGTCACCGACACCGCCTCGGAGCCAAAGACCACGGCCCACTGGTCGAACCAGTGGACGCCGCAGTCGACGACCGGCCCGCCGTTGCCCAGCGTCGTCTCGTGCATCCGCGTCTTCGGCCGGACTTCGCGGAGGTCGAGCGACCGCCAGACCAGCGGTCGGCCCAGCACGTCCCGCTCGACCAGATCGCGGACCGCCCGCGTCAGCGGGTCGTACCGGCGCTGGAACGCGACGGCGAGTTTCGCGCCGGCCGACCGGCAGGCATCGATCATCGAACGGCCGTCCTCGGCGGTGAGCGCGATCGGCTTCTCGCAGAGCACGTGGCAGCCCGCCTTCGCTGCGTGCAGGGTGACCGCCGGATGCAGGAACGCCGGCACGCAGACCGACACGGCGTCCGGACGCACCCGGTCGATCAGCTCGTTGTAATCCGTGGCGGCGTCCTCGACGCCGTGCGCCGCGCGGAACGTCTCGAGCCGGGCCTCGTCCACGTCCGCCACGGCGACGACGCGCCCGGCGCCCGATTCCTTCCACGCCCGCGCATGGACGCCACCCATGTCCCCGGCCCCGACAATCGCGACGCGAAGCGGTTCATCCGTGCATTTCGGCATGCCCGGCTCCTCCTGCTCTCTCTGATCTCACTTGGCCTCTTCCCCTTCTCCCGTCCTCCGCGTTGCCCGGAGCTACCAGCCATCATAGGGTCACCCCGGCACGGTGCAAGGCCTGTCGCGGGACACACGGGCCTTCCTTGCATTGCGCCGGGCCTCCCGAGGTCATGGATGAGAGCTGTCTCATGCCAGGGGAAGCGAACGCCTGATGGCGGCCGCCTGCGTTACTGCTTCACTGAAGCGGAAGCGTGGGAGACCAAACGCAAGCAGGGGTCGGCCGCACTTGGGGCTGATGAACGGCAGACGCCCAGCGGCGTTTACGCCGCTTCGCGAGGCCCGAAGGGCCGAGCCCAGGCCCCCGCTTCAGCGGGGGGCCAGCGGTTTGCCCCAGGAAAGCAGCCTGCCCCCGTTCACCGGGGTTATCAAGGCCCGGAGCGGCGAGCGGCTGTCGTGGGTGAGGGACGAGACGATCACGTCCGCGCCCCGCTCGTAGAGCTTGGCTCGGACCGATCGGTTGGAAATGCCGTTTCGGCAGAGCCGGAACGGCATTTCCTCGAAGTTTTCGGTGAGAAGGGTGCGGGGAGAACGCCCCTTTTTCAAAAGGGGGTTCTCCCCGCAATCTGCTTCCTTCCCGAAAAGGGCTCCTGTCGCACCCGCTCACCGCAGCCGCTGGAGCAGCGCCTTGGCCTCTTCGTTATTCGGGTCGACGTCGAACGCCGCGGTCGCCGCCTCCTTCGCCTTTGCGCGATCGCCCCGCTCCAGATACGCCCGCGCGAGCCGGACGGAGTTCTCCGCCGCACGCTCGCGGGCCTCGCGCAGCTTCTTCGCCAGCTCCTTCGCCTGGCGGTCCCGCCCGGCCTGCGCCAGCCGGCGGGCCATCGCCTCCATCTCCTGGATCGCGCGCCCGGCACACGCCCCGGCCGTCTCCATCTCGCGCACCGCGCGGTCCTTCTCCCCCAGTTCCCAGAGCGCCCGGCCGGCGGCGGCGTGCGGCTCGGGGAAGAACGGCCCGATGGCGATCGCGACGTCCGCCACCCGCGCCACGTCCGCCCACGCCTCGCGCGTCTCGTAATGACGACACAGCTCCAGGCATTCGGCGAGCGAGTCCGAGGTGTGCTCGATCAGCTCCTCGTAGACGGCCGCGGCCTTCGCCTCGTCATCCTGACCGCGGTAGATCTTCGCCAGCCCCTTGTACGCGCCGGGGAAGCGCGGGTTGCCGCGGATGGCGCGCCGGAGGTGCTCGATCGCCCGGTCCGTCTCCCCGTCCTTCGCCGCCAGCCCGCCGAGGAAGTAATGGGCGGGGGTGTAGCGGTCGTCGCAAGCGACGGCCGCCTTCGCCGCCGCGACCGCCTCTTTCTTATTCCGCTCCGTCATCCGGATCCGCGCGATCAGGTAGTGGGCCTCGGCGCAGTCCGGGTTCGCCTTCAGAGCCTGCTTCGCCGCCGCCAGCGCCTCGGGCCGCTTCCGCTGGGCCATGCGCAGGATGGCGAGATTGCACTGGGCGGCGGCATCGGTCCTGTCCTTCGCCGCGGCCTCGATCTGCTTCACGTCGCGCGGGCTCACGTGCGGCAGGACGGGGATCGCGCCGGCGACGCCGTGGATGTAGGCCATGCATTTCTTCTCGAACTCGGGGAGCGGCCGGCCGGTCACCGCCTCGATCGCCCCGGCCAGCTCCTTGCCCTGGCGGAACTGCTTCATGAGCGCGGGCAGCGCCTCGTCGCCGTGCTCCTTCAGGATGAAGTCGAGCACGACCTCGGACTGGCAGTATGCGAGCATGCGCTGCTCGCGGCTCTCGGGCCGGGTGAACCCGCGGGTCAGCTTCGAGATGGGCAGGATCCGGCCCAGCCGGGCCGACGTCTTCAGCAGCACGTCCCACTGGTACGGCCGGTCGGAGCCCTGCTCGTGGACCGCCATCGCCTCGGTCAGCCAGTGCGGGATGCGGTAGTTCGTGCCCAGCAGGGTGACGGCGTGGGTCAGCTCGTGCCGCAGGGTCTCGCGCCAGTTGATCCGGCCGCGCTGGACGCGCGGGGAGGTCAGGGCGACGACGTTCCCGAAGCAGACGCCGATCGCGCCGATGTGCGGCAGCCCGACGCACCGGGCCGCGAAGTACCGCTGCGTGGGCAGCACCTCGACGACGACCGGCTGCGCCAGCTTGTGGCCGTAGGTCCGCTCCAGCTCCGCCAGCGACCGCAGGGCGTGCTCGCGCACGTACGCCGTCAGCAGCCGGTCCCTCTCGCCGTCCAGCTTGACCACGAGCCGGTCGCCCGTCTTCGCCTCCGGGTACGTCGCCATGTCGTCGAGCAGTTCGAGCGTGTTGTAGGTGCGGACGTTATAGCCGTCGATGCGGTGCGACCGCTCGAGCAGCTCCTTCGCCTCGTCGTACTTCGCCTGGCGGAAGAGGTGCCGGCCGAGCTCCGCCATCGCCACGTGCGCCTCCGCGTCCAGCTTGATCGCGGTGCGGAACATCCGCTCGGCGAACTGCATCCGCCTCTTCCGCGTACACGCCCGGCCGACGACGGTGTAGAAGTCGGCGCACCGCGGGTTGATCTTCGCGACCAGGGCCTCTTCCTTCTGGAACTTGGGCTCGTCGGCCCGGGCCAGGTACATGCCGGCCCGGATCGCGTGCGCCCGGACGCCGTTCGGGTTGACCGCGAGCGACTTCTTCAGGTGCTCGCCGGCCGCGTCGTAGTCGTCGTCGATGGCCGCCATCGCCGCCAGCAGGTCGAACGCGTCGGTTGCGTTCGGCGCCGACGCGAGCGCCCGACGGGCATATTGCTCCGCCTCCTTCAGCTCGCCGGCCGAGAACGCGCACTCGGCCAGGCCGAGCAGCGCCGCCGGATGGTCCTCGTCCTTCCGCAGGACCCGGTTGAACTCCTTGCTCGCGTCGGGCACCTGGCCCTTGAGCAGGAAGAGGCGGCCGAGCTCGATCGTCGCCAGGTGGCCGGCC
>JAWODX010000452.1:0-3863 GCA_046483085.1 Planctomycetota bacterium | reverse complement strand
CCAGGGGGTGGTCGTCTTTTTTTCGTAAACCGCCGGGGCCGCCGCGTGATCTCTTCCGGACCGATCCACACGCACTTCCCGTCCCGCCACTCGACGACGGGAGCGCCCGCCTGAACGTGGCGCACGAGAGCATCCCGCACACCCTTCCTCAGCGCGGCGTCGACCTGGGTCCCTTCCTCCATGATCGCGCTTACGTCTTTGTTGGTCTTAGGCGCCACTGCCATACTCCTCGAAGATCTGGTTCCAGGCGGTTTCGTCAGTGACTACATTCGCTTTTCTGCCCACCCCGGCCGCAATCAGCCGGGGGGCTCCAGCGCCCGAGTTGTCGTACAGCCGCCACTTATGAGCAACCGGCTGGTACAACTCGAAGAAGTTCCTGAGCCCTGCCTCGTAGCGACGCCGGACGACCTCCTCGGGCACGTCGTGCCCGCCTAGCCGAACTCGCTCGGCGACACGCTCCACTGCCAGTCTGACCGTGGGGAGCCAGAGGAACACAATATGCACACGATATCCCGCCTCACTGAGCTCCGCCAACCAAGGGGCGAACGTCCGGCTGGCAAGCGTTGTCTCGAATGCGAAAGTCGCTCGCTCCTCGGCGAGTTCGTGGATGCGGCGGAGCATCACCCGGCCCGCCTCAATCGCCGCGCCCTCCGGGTCGAAAGCCGACAGCCCCCGGGCAATCGTATCGGCGTTCACGAACTCCGTGATGCCGAGCGTGTCCCGCAGCAGCGCCGGTCCCGTCGTGGACTTGCCCGCCCCGTTCGGGCCGGCGAGGACGACGATGTTCGGATCCCTGCTTGCGCGCATGACGGTCCTTGATGTGTGCCGCAATGTCCCGCCCGGCGGCGGACTCTACAGCGATCAAAATACCGTTCGCGTCCTCGCTTGGCAAGCCGAATTCCGAACCTGTTCTGACATGTCCTCCGGATGCACGGTCCGCCGCCCCTGGTTGCGCCTGGTCAACTCCCGAGGGTATACTGAGGACGACAGCGGCCGACCGGCTGGCAGGTCGTGGTAGTGGCGGCTTCGCCGCGAAGGGCGCCGGGACGGCAGGGAAGAGGCACCATGGGAGGTATTGGACCGGATGCGACCTTGGACTTTCGTACATATTGCTGATACACAGCCGGGCTCGCCGCGGTCGTTCCGCTATGCGCCGGCCTGGGCCGAGAACTGGCGCACCGCGATGCAGCAGATTCGAGAGATCCATCCCGAACTCCTGCTGGTCGGCGGCGACGTGACCCGCGATGGGAGCATCCACGAGTTCGAGCTGGCAGAGGCGAAGTCCGATCTGGACTCACTGGGGATTCCCTACCATGTGGTTCCCGGCAATATGGACACGGGGAACAAGCACGCGCCCTGCCAGGGCGCGTGGCCGCAGCGGGACGACGTGGCGTTGAACGTGACGTCCGAACAACTCCGCCAGTTCGGGCGGTTCTTCGGCCCGACGTGCTGGACCTTCGTCCACAAGAACGTGCGCTTCACCGGCCTCTATGCCGCGGTGGCCGGCTCGGGTTTGCCCGAGGAAGAGGACATGTGGCGGATGCTCGAGGGGCTGGCCGACCTGCCGCGCACGACGCATCACGTCGTGATGACGCACTACGCTCTCTTCATGGACGACGTGAACGAGCCGACGTTCGACCTGACGAAGCCGGACGAATATGCGCCCTGGTACTTTCCCATCGACCGGGAGCATCGCCTTCGGATGATCTGCCTGCTGAAGCGCGCGGGGATGAACGTCGCTATCAGCGGCCACATTCACTGCTTCAAGAAGGATGTCATCGACGGCGTCGTCTACATCAAGGCGCCCGCCACGTGCATGTCGCAGATGGAGGACCGCTGGCCCGACGGCGACGCAACCCTCGGCTTCCTCCGATTCGATGTGACCGACGACGGAATTCGAGAACAGATGATCCCATTGCGGAAGATCTCCACGGCCGAGGGCTACGGGCCCGGCGGCCACCCGAAGCCCGAAGATCGGGACTATTCACTCGCCTGGGAGAAGGACAACGCATGACCCCGAGGGAGCGAATCTGTGCGGCGATGCGGCGCGAAGAGGTGGACATGCTGCCTTGTTCCATCTACTTCAACAGCAACCTCAAGGCCAACGGGTTCGATTGCTCGGCCCGCGACGGCTCGCTGGGACTCGCGATGTCCCTGGGCGTCGACCCCTTCGTCGGTTCCGGGCTGGGGTTCTCGACGGATCCCGAGGTCCAGATATCCAACTGGGTCGAGCACCCCTCGGGCGCGGAGTACCCGGTTCTGTGGCAGGCGTGGGACACGCCCGCCGGCCGTCTCACCCAGGCCGTTCAACTGGACGAGGTCTGCCGCAACTGGAAAACGATCCAGTGGTGTGACGAATCTGCCAGTTCGATAGCCGAGCCCCTCATCAAGGAGCACGCGGACATCGAGCGCTGCCGCTACCTGCTCCAGCCCCTGACGGAGAAGGACTACGCACACTGGATCGCGGCCCGACAGCAGACATTCGAAACGGCCGAAGCCCACGACCTCCCGTTCGTCCTGAACTACGGCCGGGGGCTGTCAACCCTCATGTTCATAATGGGGGCCGAACGGTCCGTGCTCTTCGCGATGGACGACCCCGACGGGTTCGAAGAACTGGCCGAGATGATCCATCGGTGCGAGATGCGCAACATCGAGCTGGCCGGTCGCGGTCACGTGGACATTCTGAAGCGGTTCGGCGGCTACGAGATGTGCAACTTCTACAACCCCGACATTTTCAAGAAGGTTTGCGTGCCCCGGTTGAAGGCCGAGGTCGAATGCGCCCACGCGAACGGGCTCCTCATCTTCTATCGCGTGGTCACCGGGATGGAGCCGGTTCTGGACATGATCGCCGATATCGGGTTCGACTGCATCGAGGGTGGCGAGCCGTGCCTGAGCCGGTGCTCGTTGGAAACCTGGCACGACGCGTTTGCCGGCAAGGCCGCCTCATGGACGGGGATCAGCACGCCGGTGCTGCTGGGTGGGGACGATCCCGAAGCGGTGCGGCGGGAGGTTCGCCATTGCGTCGACGTGTTCGGCCGCACCGGCTTCATCCTGGGCGTCACCAACAGCATCCGCGGGCATTTCCCGTGGGAGAACACTTTGGCCATGGTCGACGAGTGGAAGAAGCTCAGACAAGCTCCTGCATGACGTGGCCCATGTAGATACCTCGCCTGCTTCCCCGCCTCGGCCAGCCCTACGTCCAGCATTCCGAACCGGTTCCGAATGTCGGCCCTTGAGGAACGGGTGGCTCTGGAGTGTCTCGAGCAGTCCCAGAAGGTGAAAGACCTTCTCCAGTATTTCGGGCCGGAACCCGGTGGCCCGGGCCGCGGCGTCCAGCCTTTCGCGCGAGATCCTCATTGCACGTCCTCCCACGTTCGTTCGGCGATCTCGGCCGGGACGACGAGGTTCCATTCCGAGACGAGCATCCCGCCCGCTTCGCGGTCCCGGTTCATGTAGTGGGGCTGCCTGGGCAGGTGTTCCCGCAGCGGGTCGAGCTGGTCCCGTTCGATCATGAGCCGGTCGCGGTGCTGATCCAGGAAGTAGCCGACCTTCGCGGCGGTCGTGGCGTTCTCGAGCAACAAAGCGTATTCGACGACGCGGTCCACGGCGAAGAATTCGACCGATTCGAGCGAAAGCCAGACCTCCTCCCAACCGCCGCCGAGGTCGGGCCGGTCGAGCAGATCCACGAGGGTACGCTCGAGCGTGGTCACCTTCACGTCTACGCCCGCGCGGTCCATCACCTTGACCCCGTGCTCCTCGCTTTCCTTCTCGCGGAGCGCCTTGGGGAATAGAACCCCTCGGAACCGGTGCGATTGGAACTGGACCGGCCTGGGGGGCGTTCGACTGAGAAAGAAGAAGTCCTG
>JAWODX010000413.1:0-2771 GCA_046483085.1 Planctomycetota bacterium | reverse complement strand
CGGCAGGTTCCAGCGCGTCAAGGGGCCGGGCCTGATCATCGTCATTCCGGTAATCCAGCAGATGGTCAAGGTCGATCTGCGGATCATCACGCTGGAACTCAAGAACCCCGGCATTCTCATCCTCGACGAGGCGACGTCGTCGGTCGATACCGTCACCGAGTCGCTCATCCAGGAGGCGATGGACCGGCTGGTCCAGGACCGGACCACGTTCGCCATCGCCCATCGGCTGTCCACCCTCCGGAACGCGGACCGGCTGATCGTGCTCGAGGACGGCGAGATGATCGAGGAGGGGACCCACGAGGAGCTGATGGCCCGCGACGGGGTGTACGCGGAGCTCTGTCAGACACAGGCCGAGTTCGCCACGAGCATCGCCGCCGGATAGCGCGAGGAGGCAGACGCCGTGAACACGAGCGCAGAACACTTCATGATGCCGGCCGCCGACGTGCGGTTCCGCCGCAATCAGGAAGGCCGGGTCGTCCTCGAGCGCGACGGCGGGGCGACGCCGGTCTCCAGCATCGTCGCGGCCTTTCCGCTCACCCATCGGCAGCGAATGATCTCGGTCCGCGACAGCGAGGGCGCCGAGATCGGGATCCTCGACGACATCCGGCGACTCGACCCGAACTCGCGGACCGTCGTGGACCACGAGCTCGAACGGACCTACTTCATGCCCCGCGTGACCGACGTGCTGGACATCGAGGAAGACCTGAACGTCGTGGAGTGGGACGTGGAGACGGACAAGGGCCCGCGGCGGTTCCAGGTCCGGAGCGTGCGCAAGAACGTCCGGCGCTTCGGCCGGCGCCGGGTCGTCATCAAGGACGTCGACGGGAACCGGTACGAGATCCGCGACTGGACCGCGCTGCCGCGGCTGTCCCAGACCCTGGTCGAACCGTACCTCTGGCGCTGATCCTTCTGTCACACGGCGCCTCGCGAAAGACACCGGCTCCGCGTCCCCGGTCCGGACGCGCCATTCAACTCCGCAGCCCCGCGACCGCCAGGCCCGCGAGTGCGATCAGGCCCAGCGCGGAGAGGATCAGCGAGAGCGTGACGAAGCCGAGCGTCGGGATGATGTACGCGCTGACGGTGAACGCGCCGACCGCCGCGCCCAGCAGGTCGAGCGCCGAGATCGTGGCGGCGACCCCCCGACGCCCCCGGCCGACCGCGCCGGCGAGCGGGAGCTGCATGCCGCCGACCGCGCCCGCCACGAACGTGAGCACCAGGAACGCGGTGACGATCGGCCAGCCGCCGGCGCCGGTCCGGCTCGCCCACAGGATGATGCCGATGAGAACCAGCGGATAGAGGGCCAGCATCGACTGCGTGCCGAGCAGCCATCGGAACGGCCGGCCGGCCCGGCCGATCACCCGGCCCGCACCCGCCGCGCCCGCGCAAAGGCCCACCATGAAGCTCGCCATCACCACGCCCAGCATCGCGTACACATAGCCGTACAACGCCTGGAAGCCGAGGAGGGCGACGATGGTCACGCCGATCTCGGTGAACCCGCTGCAGCCGACGGCCACGCACGCCGCCGTGGCCCGGCGCGGCTGCCAGATCAGGAACAGCGTCACCAGGCCGGCCAGCACCAGCAGCCCGACGGCCCACTGCCTGCCCCGCGTCCAGCCGGCGAACCCCTGCAGCCAGCGGAACGGCGCGTTCGTCATCTCCGCCCACGGCCGCGCCCCGGGCATCCGCGCCTTCGCCGTCCAGACGACCAGCCCGTACGAATAGCTGATCGGATGCAGGTCCGTGTTGATCCGGTCGGACTCGCTCTCGGCGAGGACATCGTCCAGGTTCCGGACCCTCAGCGCGTTCAGGTCGCCCTGGATGAGGTACTCGAACGATCCGGTGCGAACGCCTCGCTGCCGGATCCGGTCGAGCAGCTCGGCCGGGTCCAGGGTGATCGGGCCCTTGCGGAGCGCCGCGCCGCCGAGCGACGACAGCAGGTCGGGCGGCGCTTCGTCGGCGGACGGCGCGGGCTCGGCGCCGGCCCCGTCGCCCGGCGCGGCGAGGAAGACGTTGGACGTGCCGGGCGCCACCGCCACGTGCGTGAAGACCTTCTCGACCGTTCGCTTCAGGCAGGCGATGAAGTCGCGGACCTCGGGCGTGGCGATGTTGACGGCGGAGATCACGCTGAAGGCGAGCACGCCGTCGTCGGCGAGGACCCGTTTCGCCGCCCGGAAGAACTCGGCGGTGTAGTAGCGGTTGGCCTGCGCGGTCACCGGCTGCTGCACGTTGAGGATGATCGCGTCGTAGGGCGCCCCCCAGTAGTCAAAGATGTGGCGCCGGGCGTCCCGGAAGATCAGCCGGGCGCGGCCGGACTCGAGAGCCCGGTCGAGGCGAGGGGAGGGCGGTCTGTGCCGGCGCGCGAAGGCGACCGACTGCGGGTCCAGTTCGATGACGTCGGCCCGCACCCCGGGGTACTTGAGCGCCTCCTTCGCCGTGCCGCTCAGGCCGCCGACGAGCAGGACGCGCTGCGGCTCCACCACCTGGAGCATCGCCAGGTGTACGAGCCGCTCGGGCTCGGCGCGGACGGGATAGGTCGCCGACAGGATGCCGTTGTGGTACACGGCGGTCTCGTCCCGGAGGCGGCGGACCCGCGTGCGCCCGTAGATGGTGTTCACGTGTGGCGAGCGGTCGACCGCCTCCAGGCAGAGCTGAGCGAGACACTTACAGTACAGGATCTTGAATTCGAGGTGAGAAGGAGCCAGCGGCGGAAGACGCTGGGGCCTCACCGTGGATCGGTTTGGTGCCCTGGTTGTGCACGCGCCGCAGCCGAC
>JAWODX010000315.1:0-2815 GCA_046483085.1 Planctomycetota bacterium | reverse complement strand
GGACAGGGGCAAGGCGAGGGTCAAGGTCAGGGCCAGGGGCAGGGCCAGCGGCAAGGACAGGGCCAGGGTCAAGGACAGGGGCAAGGTCAGGGCCAGGGGCAAGGACAAGGGCAAGGGCAGGGCCAGGGTCAAGGCCAGGAAGGCGGCCCATCGCAGGGCGCCGGCGCCAGCCCCGGCGGCGGCGGCGGCAGAGGCCAGGCCGGCCCCGACCCCGAGCGCGTCCGGCTCGACGAAAACATCGACGCCCTCAGGCAGGGCATCGAGCGGGCGTCGCGCCTGATCAAGTCACTGAACGAAGTCTCGAATCGCGTGCGCCGGGGCGACGTCGACCCCGAGCTCCTCGCCAGGCTCGACATCGACCCCGATCAGGGCCGGCTGTCGGCCGCGAACCCGTTCGACCGCAGCAAGACCGAGGGCAAGGAGCTCGAGACGGTCACCGACGACGGCGGCGAGCCGGGCAATGCGGAAAAAGCGCAGGACGAGCACGAGCCGGCGCTCCACGAAGAGACCGTGCGGCCCGAGGTCGTCGAGGGCGCCGACCTGACGGCGAACGACCTCCGGCCGGACCGCACGAAGAAGATGCTCGAATCCGGCGAGATCGACGTCAGCCCGATCTACCGCCGCCTGATCGACCACTACTTCGGCCAGCTCTCCGAGCAAGAAAAGTAGCCCGCCTCTCCCCCGGACCTTCCCGCCTGCACTCCAAGCCCACACATCCGGCACCCCCCACACGTCGCCAACATCACCCTGCGTCACTAACGGTGCCAGGCACCTTTTTCAGGCCCGGCACACGCCCGTGCGAACCATCAAAAAAGGTGCCTGGCACCTTTTTGGGGTGACGAGCCGTGAATGGCCGGGCGCCGGGCCCACCCGCCGTGGGTCCGAAACGAGCTTCGGCCGAAGGGCATATTCCGGTCGCGCGCGGCTGCGAACGAGCCGCGCCTCTTGCAGTTTCGCCCGCCTTGCGCAGAATAGGAGACGGAACATCGCCGCAAGGACCGGGGCCGCGGAGAGCCGGGCCGTGGATGAGAGGCGGATGCCGATCGGAGCGCACCTCGAGGAGCTCCGGCTGCGCCTGATCATCTGCATCGTCGGCACACTGCTCGCCACCATCCTCGCCTACGCCTACTGCCCGACCGTCTTCTACCCGATGCTCCGCGCCCCGCTCGACGCCGTCCAGGGCCGGGCGGCGGGCAACCCGTTCGTGCTCCGGACCCCGCTGCTGGACCTGCTCGCCTCGCAGCGGGCCAGGGAGACCGACGCGCCCGGGGACGAGGGCGAGCGGATCCGGCTCCATTACCAGTCGCTCATCGTCCCGTTCGTCGTCCGGCTCAAGGTGTCGCTGGTCATCGGGATCGTGCTCGCCCTGCCGCTGATCCTCTACGAGATCTGGGCCTTCGTGTCGGCGGGCCTCTATCCGACCGAGCGGCGGTTGGTCCGCTACTACGGGCCGGCGTCGTTCCTGCTGTTCGCCGCCGGGGCGCTCGTGGCGTATTTCGTCGTGCTCCCGCTCGGCGTCGTGTTCCTGCTCCGGCAGGGCGACCTGTTCGAGCTCGAGGCGATCCTCACCATCGACAAGTACGCGCCGTTTGTGATGTGGCTGATCCTCGGGTTCGGGCTGATCTTCCAGATGCCGCTCGTCGCGCTGTTCCTCACGAAGATCGGCGTGCTGGAGCCGGGGATGCTGGGCAAGTGGCGGAAGGTCGCCGTCGTCGCCGCGTTCGTCCTCGCCGCCGTCTTCACCCCGCCCGACCCGTTCACCCAGGTCGCCATGGCCCTGGCGATGATCGGGCTGTACGAGTTCAGCATCCTGCTGGCCCGCCTCGCCGCCCGACGACGCGCGGCGCATAAGGAGCTCTAACAAAACGGTGGGGCAGACATTCCTGTCTGCCGCGCAGCAGGCAAGAGTGCCTGCCCCACCGAGGTTCTGTTAGACCGTCTAAGAACGAATCGCCCGATGGGGGCGCTTGTCGGCCGGCCTCCCCGCCGTCAGGCCAGGAGGCGCTCGATCTCCCCGCTGAGTTCGTCGAGTGGGACCCGCGCCTGCTCGCCGCTGTCCATCTCCTTGACCGTTGCCTCGCCGGCGGCCAGCTCGTCGCCCCCCAGGATGACGACGACGCCAATCCCCTGCCGGTCGGCGTGCTTGAGCTGCTTGCCCAGCCGGGCGTCCCCCAGGTAGACCTCCGTCGCGATGCCGGCGCGCCGGAGTCGGGACGCGGCCCGGAGCGCCGGGCCGACGGTCGCCGCGCCCATCGGCGCGACGAGGACCCGGGTCGGCGTCTTCGTCGTCTCGACCAACCCCAGCCTCTCCATGCCGGAGAACAGGCGGTCGATCCCGGCGGAGATGCCGACGGCCGGCATGTCGCGCCCGAGGAAGCCCGAGATGAGGTGGTCGTATCGGCCGCCGCTCATCACGCTCCCGAGGTCCGGCAGGTCGAGCAGGAACGTCTCGAAGACCGTGCCCGTGTAGTAGTCGAGCCCCCGGGCGATGCTGAAGTCGAGCTCGAACCCGGGGACGCCCAGGTCGCCCGTGAAGGCGATCACCGCGCGGAGTTCGTCGACCCCCTCCCGGCCGACGGCGCATTCGCCGACCAGCCGCTCGGCCTCCTCCAGCATCTGTTCGGGCTCGCCGTCGATCCGGAGGAACCGGAAGATCCGTTCGATCGTCTCGTCGGAAAGCCCGTTCTCCTCGGCCAGGAGCTTTCGCACCGCACGCTCTCCCTGCGAGGGCAGCTTGTCGATGGTGCGGAGGATCTCCGGGGCGCTCCCCGGCGCATCGCGAAGAAGCCCCAGCGTTTCGAGCAGGCCGGTCAGC
>JAWODX010000290.1:0-3402 GCA_046483085.1 Planctomycetota bacterium | reverse complement strand
CTTGCCGGAGCCGGACGGGCCCATGATGGAGATGTATTCGCCGGCGAAGACTTCGAGGTCGATGCCGCGGAGGGCGTGGACCTCGGTGTCGCCCATCTTGTAGACGCGTTTGACCTCGCGGGTTCGAACGATTGTGTCTGCCAAGGGGAGTCCTCCTTTTATTCAGACGATGGTTATTCTTCGACGCGCATGGCGACGACGGGGTCGTACTTGGCGGCCCGGTAGGCCGGGAACACGGCGGCCAGCACCGAGAGGAGCGATCCGATCAACAGGGTGAACAGGGCCGAGAGCATCGCTCCGCCGAAGTCGAAATAGTCGATCACGGGCCCGAGTCCGAACGCCAGGACGGCCCGGGAGAGGGAGAGCAGGAAGCCGAGGAGGATGCCGCAGAACGTGCCGGCCATCCCGATGAACGCCGATTCGAGGAAGTAGAGCTTGATGATGAACGATTCGAGTGCGCCCAGGCATTTCATGGTGCCGATCTCGCGGATCCGCTCGTGGACGGACATGAGCATCGCGTTGCAGATGCCCACGAAGCAGACCATGGCGGCCAGGACGCCCAGCCACCGGTCGCGCGGCTCCATCTGCGTGCCCAGCATGCGGAAGTATCCCATGCTGGGCGGGGCGCTGGTCACCTCGGGCTGAATGCCCGTCGCGCCCTCCAGCTTGAGTTTGCGGACCAGGAGGCGCCACTCGTTCTGGGCCCGGGTCAGTTCGAGCTCCGCCTGCCGCCGGCGCCACTCGCGGAGCGCCTCGTCCCGCTCGGCGGCGGACTCCGCCTCGAGGACCTCCTTGGCGGCCTTGGCGGCCTTGACTTCGGCGAACAGCCGCCGCTTGACCAGCGGGTCGGTCTTCGCGTCCTTCGCCTTCTTTTCCTCCTCGTTGATCTCCTTCTCCAGAGCGCCCGCCGTCAGGCCGTCGGGGAACGGGGCCCCGGTGATCTCGCCGGCCTCGATCTGGCGAACCTTCTCTTTCAGCGCCTGGATCTCTCGCTGCGGTTCGGTCTTGAGCGACGTGGTCAGGGCGGTCCCGGTGAGAATGGACATGAGAAAGGCGATGGCCAGAATGATGCTGGCGGTGGTCACGAGCGACCGGCCGAACCGAACCTTCATGCTCTTGACGGCGATCTCGACCGCCTTCGACCAGGGCAGCTTGATCTGCCGCCCGATCTTCTTCATCGCCTGTTCGTCGACAACCCGGCCCTCTCTGGGCATCCGGCCTCTCCTCCTACGAGTTCCTGTCTGCGTCCTTCGCCGGGACGGCCAGCCCGATCACCCCCCGCTGGGCCAGCTCTCTCAGGTACTGCGTCAACGAGGCCTCGCCTTCCCGGCGGCTCAGCTTGAACCGCTCGCACAGCTTGTCGATCAGCGCCGCCACCGTCGTCTGGCCGTCACACTGCTCCCAGACGTACGTCCCGATCTCGTCCAGCTCTATCTTCTTGTAGCGGGGGGCCTGTGTCAACCTTCTCATGAGCCGGGTCCACCACGTCTGACGGACCGGGACCAGGATCCGCACGGCCCCCGACTTCGTCTCTTCCACCTTGGCCAGTTGGTTCTTGACCGGGATCGCCTTCAGCGCCGCGTCCCGGTCCAGCCCCTGCTGCTTCTTCTTCGCCACCATCCGGCAGTTCAGTGACAGACCATGCGAGCACTGTACGCGACGAAATTCTCGAAGTGCTTCCGGCGCGCCAGAACCCCGAAATAATGCAGTCTATCAGAGACCGGACAATGCCACAAGTCGCAGTGGAACCGCTGGCGGCGGAACAGCCGCGTCAGGAGGGCGCCGAACCGCTTCGGCCGGCCGGTCGCGATCAGCCCCTCGTGCCCCTTGATCTCCTGGGACGCGCAGTCGAACCGCACCTTCTTGAACTGCTTCCGGGCAAACGTGCGGAACCAGTCCTCCAGGCTCGTCTTCTCCAGGATCATCGAGCCCAGGGCCACCCGGCCCAGGTCGATCCGGTCGCTCCCCTTCAGGAAGCAGAAGTCCGTGCTGCCCGGGTAGATGTGCGCGTGCTCCAGCTTCATCGTCTCGGGGACGGCGAACCGCAGGTCGTACGCCGCCCACACGTCGGCCCCGTCGTACGAATGGTCCCGCATCGAGCCGAAGGCGCGGCGGGCGATCGCCTTGATGTTCTCGCCCCGCTGGTACGGGACGCGGACCATCACGATCCGCCCGCACTCGCGGCACCGCGAGATCATCTGGTACGACGACGGCTTCGAGCTGTCGCCGGGCCGGACCGTGTACGTCTCCACGTCCTTGCCCTCCAGCTCGGCGAGCCCCGTGCGGCGCTCGACGTCCGACTTCTCGTGCTTGGCCATCTTGTTGATGACCCGGTCGGTCAGGTCGTTGAACTCGCCGCCGCCCCGGGCCCGGTCCCAGCGCAATTCGAGACGAACCCGCTCCGTATCGGCGAGCCGGGCGTAGCCCTTTCGCCGCACGCCGTGGAACCGGCGCAGCTCCCAGTCGGCCGGCACGTCGAGGTTGATCCCGTGCCAGCCGAACCGAAACCAGGCCTCCACCTGTGGCATGCGCGCCTCTCGAACGGGGCTCCGGTAATGCTGCGGGCGCGTCATTCTAGCCGGCCGGCGGCGCCTGTCAACCGGCGCCCCCCGACTCACCCCCAGTTTTCGCTGGCGGCGCGAGCATTCCAGGCCCGTTTACGGGCCTTCGCGACGGCCGACAGGCCCGGGCCGGGGCCCCCGGCTGCGTCCCTCTCTACATGCGCCGGACCATCATGCAAATATCCCAGGTGGGAATTTTGCATGATGCTTCCGGGAGGGACGGCGGAGCGGGTTGACGCGCCGCCCGCATGGGGGCGACACCGGGGCAAAAGCAGGCTGCCTGCGACAGGCGTGCTCAGGCACGGGCCCGGGCCTATGGGCGTCTTTGGAACCTCCTGATACTCGTGTGCACTCATGACTTCGGGCAGAGCCGCTAAGATGCCATCCGAGGCATGACCCACCTGCAGATGGGCGATCGAAGAGGGTAGTGAGGACACATCAGTGGAACCGAGCAGGATGGGAAGCACTGTCTTTCCTGCACTGATAGCACTGTTCAGTTCTCTCTGTGCATATTCGGAACTGAGCCAACTCTCAGAGATCAGCAATACTACCATAGCCGCATCACTAATGGCAGTGTTGAGCAGTTCACTGATTGGCTCTTCACCTGCACTGATTGAAGTCTCGTCACACCACACAACGTAGCCAGCTGCTCGAAGAGCCTTTTCCAGTGCCGCTGCATCTTCTTCATCACGGCGAGAGTAACTGATGAAGATGTGATTCGAGGAATTGCTCATCTCAACTCACTCCTGCACCCGTGGTCGAGGAGGTATGTGCTGTACTTGATCGTCAGCGTCATTGCGCCTATTCTCCCCTATTCCTAATCCTCCTGATACCCTTCACC
>JAWODX010000191.1:0-6748 GCA_046483085.1 Planctomycetota bacterium | reverse complement strand
GGAAGCAGGCCGGGTCGTAGGCGGGGCTCGAGGCGACGGCGAGGACGTGCCCGTTGCGCACATCCAGGAAAACGGCGGCGCCCACGCCCGGCCGGCCGTCGCGATAGAGGGCGTGGGCCATCTGGTCTTCAACGATCTTCTGGAGCCGGCTGTCGATGGTGAGCACGAGGTCGCGGCCGGGGGTGGCCGGGGCGGTCGCCAGCTCGCGCTGGCGGCGGTTCATGTGGTCGCGCTCGATGCACTCGACGCCGAACCGGCCGCGGAGCAGTTCGTCGAACGCCCGCTCGACGCCGTCCCGCCCGGCGCGGAGCTGCATGAAATAGCCGGGGCCGGGCCAGCCGGGGTACTTGCGGGCCGCCCGCTCCACGTCGGACCCGGTGAACGTCGAGACGTAGCCGACCAGGTGGGGGGCGAGCCGGGCCTCGGCGTGGCGGCGGCGGCCCCCCCGGATCTCGAACCCGCGGAACGCGTCCGGCCGCGTCTCGACCGGGACCACCACCCGCTCGTAATCGACGTCCTTGACGATCGGCACGGGCGAGAGGACGGGGGCGCGGAGCCGGGCGACGTCGATGGCCGCGTCGAGAACGTCGGCCAGGAGGGTCCGTCGGCGGTCGCGGGTCAGGCGGCGGAGGCGATCCGCGGCCGCGAGCAGGCCGGCGGGCAGGGAGCGTTCGGACGCCTTGATCTCTTTGTGCAGCGCGTCGGCGGCGTTTCGGAGGCCCCGGCGCAGCGGCTCGCCGGACTCGGCGGCGGCCGTCCCGACCCGGCGGGCGGCGGCCAGGACCGGCCCGGGCAGTGGCTCGCGGCGCGGGGCCCGCGCGGCCTCGACCAGGTTCCCGGCCGCGGCGACCAGCTCGCGTTCGTCGGGCCGGGTCATTCGGGCGAGCCGGGCGACGGATCGGAGCAGGTGCCGTGGCAGGGCGAACTCGGTTTTTCGGTCCACGAGTTTGAGGAGCGGCTCGTGATCGGGCCCGGGGACCTCGACCTCGAGCCGGGACTCGGCCTCGACGACGGTCTCCTGCCCGTCGTCGGCCCGGCCGTTTCGGAGCCGCCACGAGGCGTCGGTGACGCGGACGAGCTTGTGATGGTGGGGGACCCAGAAGAGGCGGCGGAGCGGGCGGCGGATCGCGCGTTCGTGCGCGGGGTCGAGCCGGCCGATCACCACGACCAGGTCGTACCGGAGCCGGTCCTCGGCGAGGACGACGCCGTCACCGGTCAGGATGCGCGCCCGGGCAACATCGAGGGGGACGAGGCCGACGCACTGTCGGTCGGCGTAGTCGCGGTAGTGCTCGCCGCGGACGACCTGGAGGTAGAACAGGCGGCCCTCGACGGCGAGGAAGGCGACGACGAGGCCGACGAACAGGATGCGGAGACGGCGCCTATGCACGGCCGAACATCCTCCGCGACGGAGTCACCAGGAACGGTTCCAGCGGCCTCAGGGCCAGGAACACGAGCGGCGCCGCCAACGCCGAGTAGCAGGTCGTCCACCAGGCGAGCGACAGGGCCACGCCGGCGGACGCGCCGGCGGCGACCACGAGAACGACGGCCAGCGCGGCGTGCGCGGCCAGCACGGTCGGCGCCAGGATCAGGACCTGGGCGATGGCGCTGTCGAAGAAGAGCTCCGTGCCCAGCCGGTGCATGGCGACTGTCAGCAGGCCGAACACGAGCGCCGTCGTCCCGAACGGCAGGGGGCCGCCCGTCGAGTAGACGTCCTGCAGCAGGCCGGCGAACCACCCGACCCAGAAGGCGGCCCGGCGGGAGCCGCGGCCCGGCGGTTCGTGGACCGCGACGTAGATCGCCAGCAGGAGCAGGAGGTCCGGCCGGACGCCGCCGACCTCCACCGCCGGCAGCAAGGTCCCCTGCACCAGGGCCGCCACGATCAACACGCCAAGAACTCGGACCCAACGCATGGACTCGCCGCGCAACCGGTCCTCTCTCTATATCGACAAATCGCCTGCGCATACTTTAGCAGAACTTTCGTCCGCGGTGCAGGCGAAACAGGGTGGCGCCCCCGGCTCATCGCTCGACGAGGAGGGTCAGGAACCCCGCGCGCTTCCAGCGGGCCTGGAGCGTGCCGTAGGAGAGCCGGTCGAAGGCGCGGTGGCCGGTATGCACGACGGCCTCGGCGTCGGGATCGTCGAACCCGACGGCGACGAGGTAGTGGCCCGGCCGCCGGGCGAGCAGGCGCGCCGGCCGGGGCGCGTCGTGCACGAGCAGGACGAGCGGCTTCCCGGCGAGCACCTTGCGGCGAAGATCGTTCAGGCCGCCCTCGTACAGGGTGACGCGGTATCCCTGCCTGCGCGCGAAGTAGATGATCTCGGCGGGGATGACCCCGCCGTCGCGGACGCGCTTGAGCCCGGCGTCGACCTCGTCGAGCGTGAGGTCCGAGCCGTGGTACCGGAGCACGGTGGTCAGGCAGGCGGCGGCGCAATCTGCGCTCTCCTGCTGGGGGATGTAGCGGGCGTCCTCGAGGACCGCCCGGTGCTTCCCGAGCGGTTCGAGGGGCGGGACCTCGACGCTGACGCAGGCGCCGAGCAGGAGCGCGACGGCGGCGGGCAGTGACAGGAAGCGCCTCATCCGACTTCCCGGGAGAGGGGAACGGGGGCCGCACACGTCCGGCGGGGGATCGCTGCCGCTGTTCTGCGCAGCGGGCCTGTACTGTGGTATTGACGGCAGGCCGGGGCGGCCGGTCACTCGGCCGGTGGCGGCGGGGGCTCGACCTCGACGGGCTCCTGGAACATGAAGTACCAGGCGACAATGGCGGCGACGAGGGCGAGGGAGAGGACGAAGACGACGGTGCCCACGCTGCCGCCGGCTTCCATCGCCTCCGGTTCGCCGGCCAGCGTCTCGATCTCCTTGTCGCTCAACAGGGCCAGGCGGTCTTGGATCTCGTCGGGGGTGTATCCCTGGTTCGCCATCTTGACGGCGAGGCGCGCCCTCGGAGAGGCGACGACGGCGGCGTCCACGAGAGCCCGCCGCTGTTCGGGGCTGAGCCGATCGACGGCCTCGGTCAGCGTCTCCGGCCCGAGGGCGTCCGTCTCGCCGGCGAACGTAGCCTGTGGGTGCCCGAGCCCCAGGGCGAAGGCCGCCATGGTGGCGAGGAACAGTGCGAGATTGCAGAAAGCCTTCCCTGTCATGTCGCGGTCCTCCTCAGATTGTACGCATTGGGCCGGCGGCTCCACAGGCTAGTCGCTGGTCCCCTGCAGAGCGTTGAACTCCTTGACCAGGTCGACGCGGGAGACGGGCTCGCGGCGCATCTCCGTCCAGGGCTCCAGCTCCCGGTTGCCGAAGGCGAAGACGGCGACCGGCTTCTGGGACCGGTAGACGAGGCCGCCGAGCGAGTCGACCACGAACTCGACCACGCTGGCGAGCCCGGCGAGGCCGGTCCTGGAGCGGAACGTCCCCGTCGCGGTGCACAGTACTTCGTTGCCGCGCATCGCCCACACCTTCGCCATGCCGTGCGGGTCGGCGGTGACCACGGTGGTGAGGAAGCGGCTGGCGTCGACCTTTTCCGGGTTATTCCAGACGACCACGTAGGCGAGCTGGTTCGCGAGCACGGCGCCCAGCACCTGCGAATGGAGGCTGGTGACGTTCAGCGAGGTGTCGTTCGGCAGCGGCAGGCCGCGACGAAGAGTCTCGACCTTGTCGCCGTGGCTCAGAGCGAGCGACGAGGCGCCCGCCTTGCCTTCGTCCGGGGCGCCGGACCGCACGGCCCGGGACTGCTGGTGGGGCGTGCCGAGCTGGACGAGCGTCCCGCGGGCCTCGGCGTATTCCTCGACCGTGGCGCCCTCGACCAGCATCGGGGCGGTGTTCCCGGTGCGGAGCAAGAGATCGACGTCATCCTTCTCGGGGACGGCGATCGCCACGGGCCGCGGCTGGCCCTGGATCAGCTTGATCTCGGGCAGGACCCGGTCGCTGAAATACGTGGTGTCGAAGGTCCGCACCTCGGCGAAAACCTCGAGCGTGGGGCCGTGGACCAGGCAGCGCTCGACCTTCCGCTCGAGCAGGTGCCGGAGAACGACGTCCTCGTAGATGTTGATCCGCGTGGTCCGGGTCCGGGGGAAGGGGATGACGCGGAGCAGCCCCCAGGAGTCGGGGCCGGTCCACGAGATGTCCTTGAGCGTCACGCCGTCGCGGATCCAGCCGAGGAGCCGGTCGAGCTGTTCGGCGTCAAACAGGTACTTGAGGGTGACCTCGTAGACGATGGGGCTGGGGCTCTGGGTCGTCTCGAGGTACGTGTTCGCCCACTCATCGTACATCTGGCGGGCCTCGGCGAGCCGCTTCTCGGGCACGTCGTCGCAGAGGTCCTTGAAGTTGTCGCCCAGGCTGTAGAGCACGTCGGCGAACGCGGGCAGCGGCAGGCGGACCAGGGCGTCGAGGGTCTTGCCCCCCTGCCACAGATCGACGACGCGCTGGTACTTGGGCGGGACGACCTCGCGGACGCGCCAGACCTCGACGAGGTTGTCGGAGGTCCCCGGGTAGAGGTCGATGTCCGCCAGATCGAAGCGGACGCGGTACCGGCGGGGGAAGGCGGTGATCATCCGCTCGGCCCAACTGTTGGTGGCTTCGAGTTCCAGCATGGGCTCGCGGTCGGGGTCGACGGCCTGCAGGTTCACCTTGTGCCAGGCGGTGCCCCAGTCGGGGCCGAAGGAATCGAACCACTTCCCTTTTTCGTAGAGTTCGACGCGCGTACCGACAGGCTGGCTGACCTTGAGACCGACCGTCCCGCAGCCGGCGGCCAGCACGACCGCCACCACCAGCGCCAGCCCGATCCACCCCGTGCGGCCAAACCGTGCCGCCCCTGACGACTCGTGCCACTTCTCCATGCCTGGCTCCTTTCCTGCGATGAACGCGCCGGCCCTACAGGAGCCGAACCGCGCGCGAAAGAATAACGACAGACACAACCATTCCAGCCGAACAATTGACACGCAAGATTATAATTTGCCAGAGGGGCGTGTCAAGACCATTCTTTCCGAGATGGTCGGCTGGGTGCATCAATGGATTCTGGTTATGCGGCATCAGGAGACCCGTACCGGACCGCGAAGCGGCTCCGGATCGTGTCCCCGGACGAGCGGATCGTCACGTTTGCCGCAACCATAATATCTTGACCCACCTGTACGGCTCCCGAAGACGGGGCGGCATACCCCCCTCCCCCCCGGCCGTCCGTCGGCGGGTCAGATGAACTTGGAGAGCAGCAGCACGACGAGCACGACGGCCGAGATCGCGCCCAGGGTGTAGGTCAACACGAGCAACGTCTCCTTGAGGACGGCGCGGGGCTCGTCCTTGCGGGCCAGGCTGTAGACGAAGGAGACGATGACGCAGAGGATGAGACCGGCGATGTACTCGGCGAGGCTGCTCATCGCTTTTCCTCTTTTGCCTCCCGCGGGCCGGCCCGATACAGGGCGTCGGCGATGAGCAGGACGTTCAGGGCGCCCGCCACCAGCGTGTACAACATCCCCAGGTCGCCGAGCTTGGAGGCGGGGAACTCGTGCTGCGACGACGTGACGGCCAGGGTGGCGAATGCGACCACGCCGTCCGCCGCCTGGAGCAGGAACGCGTACGGGTGCCGCCCCCAGTCGACACAGCCGCCGTCGGTGATGACCACCCCGGTGAGGAAGGTGGCGAGCAGGAGCACACAGAAGAGGATCGCCTTGGTCCGCTGGCCGATGTACCAATGACCGAGGCCGGGCAGGAGCCACGCCAGAAGGACGGTCAGAGCGTAACGCTTTTTCATCGGCGAGGCGTGTGCCTTGTTCCGGGGTTACGTCTGGCCGCGTTGGGATCGCGCCTCGAGCCAGCGCATCCGCTCGACCAGTGCGGCGTAGCGCGCGTCGGACCGCATCCCGTCGAGATCGTCGTCTTCGTTCATGTGCTCCAGGTCACGGTATCCCAGCTCGACCGCCTTGGACAGCGCGTCGAAGGCCTCGTCGGCCTGCCCGATGAGCGAGTAGCTGCACGCGAGATTGTAGTGCACGATGGGGTCGTCGGTACGAAGCTCGGCCAGCCGCCGGTCCACCGCCAGCCCTTTCCGGTACATCTGGTTCCCCGTGTACAGCGTGCCCAGCAGCATGAGGACCTCCACGAAATCCGGGTTGCGGGCCAGGATGTCCTCGTAGAATTCGATCTCCCACCGAGCGCCGGGGTCGAGCTCGGAGGGTGATGGCCCTTGCGGAAAGGAGTTGCCCATGTTCAGTGCCTGCCCGACGGCGAGGTAGAGGCCCATGAGCGCGTTGCCGCGGAAGCGGTACTCGGCGAGCGCGTGCGCCGCCATCGAGGCGAACAGGAGCACCGCCGCCAGCGACACCCCGGTGACGATCAGGCTGTTGAGGAAGTAGAGGTCGAAGCGCGCGCCCTCGAAGACCGTGCGGTAGCCGACCAGGCTGAAGCTCTCGGCGTCTGGCAGCGCGTAGGGCGTGCGGAAGATCGCCCGCCGCTCCTTGAAGGAATTGATCACCACCAGCACGATCGGGAAGAGCGCGATGGCGGTGTAGGCGAGCAGGCCCGCGTGGGCGCCCATCACCTGCGCCCAGTAGCCGAAACCGCGGCCGGGCCGCTCCCGCCGTCGTCTCACAACTCGATCCTCTGCAGGCGGAGCTGGTAGGCGAAGAGGTAGAGCACGACGCCGGTGAGGATGATCAGGAACATCACGCCCGCGACGGTGGCGCCCATCGTCGGGTTGCCCGGCTGCAGCTGGGCGCCGAAGAAGGTGCGGAAGAAGAAGGTGCCGAGGATGTCGGTCGAGAAGTTC
>JAWODX010000118.1:0-7550 GCA_046483085.1 Planctomycetota bacterium | reverse complement strand
CGCCGTGGTACTCGAGGTCGATCACCAGGTCCTTGATCGCCGTCGCGTCCTTGACCAGGAATTTCCCGCGCAGGCCGATGAACGCCAGCTCGGTCGGATTCCCCGCCCCGTAAATGGTCGTGCGCCGATTGCTGTGGCCGGCCCCGTATCCCTTCGTCTGGCGCGACCAGCCGCCATGATCGAAGTCCGGCTCGTGCCAGTTCTCCGCCGGCTTCGCCGACTCGCGCACCTTCAGAATCGGCCGGTCGGTATATTTCTCGTGGCGCTCGGGCTCGTACATGTGCCGTAGCGGGACGGACTTCCCATCCTTGGTCAGAAGCTTCGGAGTCTTCCAATAATAGAAAACCCGCCAGTAACCCGTCTGGCTGTCGATGACCACGTTCTCCCACGCCTTGCCGTGCGACCGGGCGAGCGCGGGCGTGCAGCACAAGAGAAGAAGAACCACAATTCGAACAGTCTGTCGCATGTCCACTCCCGTCAGGGCCGGGGCTCCCAACCGAGTACCGTATACGTCGAGGCGCGGTGGCCGGCCAGCCGCATCCAGAGCTGGAGCGCGTAGCCGACGTCGCGGCCGTGGATCGTGTCGCGCGACGTCCCGTAGTTGCTCTGCCCGTACACCCCGCCCAGCATGTAGCGGTCCTTGTCGGTCCGTTCCTGGAGGGTCAGGCCGAACCGCGCGGCGCGGAGCAGCGGCTCCTTGATCTCGTCGGGCGGCAGAACCTCGACCCCCGCCGCCGCCAGGTCGAGCGCCTCGGCCAGCTCGAGCCCGGTCACGAACGTCCCGCCGAAGTTCGGGAACGCGCCGTTCTCCGCCTGCCGCCCGAGCTCGGCCCGCAGCCGGTCCGCCGCCAGATCGAGGTATTCCCCCCGGCCGAACATCTGGTGCCCGGCGAACAGCGCGATGTTCGCGAAGTCGTCGTTCCCGATCGAGATGATGCACGAGCCGTGGAAATCGTACGCCGTGTCGGTGCCGGGATCGTTTGCACAGATCTCCTCGAGCACATCGAGCACCCTGCCCATCGCCTCCGTCCAGCGGTCGTCGCCGGTCAGGCGCCAGAGGTAGTAATAGACGAGCGCCCCGCCGGCCTGCCAGTCGCCGCGCAGCCGGCTCGTCCCCGCCCCCTCTGCCAGGTTGAAATCGTCCCACGGATACCCGTCCTCGTCCGAGCCGTGGGTCGAGTACCACTCGGCGAAGCGGACCGCCCGGTCGAGATACTCCTGCTCGCCGGTTTCGAGATAGAGTGCGACGAGGCCGAAGGCGCCGGTGGCGGCGTCCCGCGGGGCCGAGAACTCGTGCCCGGGCCGGAGCTCGTGGAACCCGCCGACGGCCCGCGGCCAGCGCTCGTCGAAGCACTGGAGACTCTTGAGGAACCGGGCGCCGCCCTCGACGGCCGTCCGGTAGAGGTGCTTGTCGAGGACCGGCGTCTTGCCCAGGTCGATCAGCCCGGCCATATAGATCCCGTGCAGCCAGACGCCCGCCGGCTTGTAGTAATCGCGCGAGGGGCAGGACTTCTCGAGGAACCGGCCGAGGTCGGCGCTCCCCTTGCTCGTGACCCGGCCCCACGGCCGCTCCAGCGTGTTCTGGTTGTTCACCAGCCAGTAGGCGCACAGCCGGGCCGCCTCGAGGAACTCCGCCTTCTCATAATCGGTCAGTCCGAGATCAAACACGGACGCCTCCTTTGGTTGGGGTTGGTACGGATGCAGAAAAAGGGCTGGCCAGGCCGAGACGCGCCCGTGACGCCGGTTGTCATGCAATCGCGCTCGCGGTGTCGGATCCGCTGACCGGGTAACGCGTCCATCATAGCGCAAACGGCACGGCACGTGCAGCGAAAAGTCGCCGAACCACTCACCTGGGTGCGTCAACGGATTATGGTTATCGACCTGGTGCAGGGCGGTAGCGCCGCTTCGTCCGAGTCCGGATGGGGGTCTCTATCGGATTCCCCCTCTGCCGACAGGTTGGGGTAACGCGGGGGTGCGTGTGGCCCGCGACCCGAGCGGGCCGGCGCCGGACGCGAACGGTCTCATTGAGGCAAGGCGGGCTCGAGGGCAAGTGTCCGTCTGCCCGGTCAGACGGACACTTCTCCCCGGCGGCCCCCCGATCCACGCCGTACGATCCCGCGCACTTGGCCTGTGAGGCGTGCGCACCGACGCGTCGCAACCACCACCGGACAGAGGCGGCCGAACCTCCACGCCGGCGAGACGATACACCCTTGCCACGAAACCGGCCGCGCTCTCGGCCAAACCATAATCCCTTGACGCACCCGCCGGGAGTTCGTGGTGAACGGCATGCGGGCGGCCGGCCCGGTCCCGCTCGCCTGGCGGCGCGCCGACGCCACGGCGCAGACGGCCGCCATCGAGGTCTATCCCGCCGGCACCCTGAGGGCGGACGGGCTCGACGTCGGCGGATACGCGCGGGGACGGAACGCGCCGACACTCAGGCGGCGGGTCGCCGAGCACATCGGCCGCTATCTTGATCTCGGTGCGTTCCGCACCGATCTCCTGGAGAATGAGCACGTGCTCGACGCCGCCGTCTGCGTGCTCGCCGCGATCGATTTTCTGACCGGCCGGTGCATCGTTCCTCCCGACGACCCGCGCATCCGGGTCGAGGGCTGGATCTGGGTCCGCCGGCCCGACTCTCCGCCGGCTTCTTATCGTTCCCTGTATGGATAATGGAATGCGGGGGACCCTTCTTGAAAGAAGGCTTCCCCCGCACCCCCTCCAAGAACTTCTGTGGAAATGCGGTCCACAGACCGCATTTCCCCGGAGTTTTGAGGAAGAGGGGGCCGGGGAGAAAGCCGCTTTTTCGAAAGGGGTTTCTCCCCGGTCTTCCTTTGGTCGTGCATGGTCCAGTAAGGGCGGGGAGGGGCCGGCACGGGCGCGCTGCCCGCGTTTCGCGACGGCTCCAAATCCGGCTGGCCCTGACAATCCGGCAAACGCCCGGGACGGGGGACTGCCATTGTGACAGCAGCGCGGGGCTTCCCGGGCGCCCCCGGGCGGTTGCCCGAGCGGCGGTGCGAGCCGTAAGATCCTGATAGCCTGAAACTTACCGGGGACACCCTGGTGCCGCGCGGGCTTCGCCGGGCAGTCTGGCACAGGATTTGCACGGCATGGGCGCAACAGGCTGGCGTGGAGAGTCTGGGCATGGTCGAACGGAACCATTTCTCGATCCTGGTGGCCGACGAGAGCGAGGAATGCCGGGACGCGTTTCGGGACACGCTCGAGCCGAAGGGGTACGACGTGACGTCGGCGGGCTCGGGGCGCGAGGCGGTGGGCGTGATCGTTCGGGAGCCGATCGACCTGGTCGTGATGGACCTTCGGCTGCCCGACTATTCGGGGGTGGAGATCTACCACGCGATCAAGGACATCCGGCGGGCGTTTCTCCCCTGCATCTTCACGGCCCTGGAGACGTCTACGCGCTCGCTGCAGGAGGCACTCAGCGAGGACGCGATTACCATATTGCCGAAGCCGGTCGACTGCGGGCGTCTCGTGCACGCCGTCGACTGGTCGATTGACCGCTATTACATGCGCGGCCGGCCCGGGTCGCTCCGGGCGCCGTTCCGACGGAGGTGACCGTGCCGGCGGCAGGCGGCCGCGCGGGTTCGGCGTTGTTCAGGTGCCCGTCTGCGGACGGGGAAGTCAACTCGCTTTTGTTTTGAGGAGACGCGCACTATGGCGAAGAAGGTGGGAATCAAGCCTCTGGGCGACAGGGTCGTTGTGAAGCGGCTGGAAGCGGAGCAGACCACGAAGGGCGGCATCGTCCTCCCCGACACGGCGAAGGAGAAGCCGAAGCAGGGCGAGGTCGTCGCGGTCGGCCAGGGCAAGGTCCTCGACAGCGGCGAGACGCAGGAGATGCAGCTCCAGGTGGGCGACCGCGTGATCTTCGGCTCCTATGCCGGGACCGAGGTCACCGTGGGCGACGAGGACTACCTGATCCTGTCCGAGTCCGACGTGCTGGCGGTCGTCGAGTGAGGACGCCGGCGCCGGGGGGCGCCTCCCGGTGTCATTGGCTTTTTGAGATTCTTTGATGCTGCGGCCCCAGGCCGCACGAGGAGGACGAAACACATATGGCAGCCAAGAAGATCGCATTCGACCAGGAAGCTCGCGAAGCGATCCGGGAGGGCGTGCGAAAGCTCACCCGGGCGGTCGAGGTCACCCTCGGCCCCCGCGGGCGGAACGTGGTCATTGAGAAGAGCTTCGGCTCTCCCACGGTCACCAAGGACGGGGTGACCGTGGCCAAGGAGATCGAGCTGGAGGACAAGTACGAAAACATGGGCGCCCAGATGGTCAAGGAGGTGGCCAGCAAGACCTCCGACACGGCGGGCGACGGGACGACGACGGCCACCCTGCTCGCCGAGGCCATCTTCGTGGAGGGCCTGAAGAACGTCGCCGCGGGCGCCAGCCGCATGGGCCTGAAGCGCGGCATCGAAAAGGCCGCCGACGCGCTCGTGGAAGAACTGCAGGCGATGTCCGAGGAGGTCAAGGACAAGAAGGAGATCGCCCAGGTCGCCGCCATCGCCGGGAACAACGACCCGGAGATCGGGAAGCTGATCGCCGACGCCATGGAGAAGGTCGGCCGCGACGGCGTCATCACCGTCGAAGAAGGCCAGGCCCTGGAGAGCAGCGTCGACCTCGTCGAGGGCATGCAATTCGACAAGGGGTACATCTCGCCCCACTTCGTCAACGACACCGAGACGATGCAGTGCGAGCTGGAGAACCCCTACGTGTTCGTGCACGAGAAGAAGCTCTCGAACATCAAGGATCTCCTGCCGCTGCTGGAGAACCTGGCGAAGTCGGGCCGGCCCCTGCTCATCATCGCCGAGGACGTCGAGGGCGAGGCCCTGGCCACCCTCGTCGTCAACAAGCTGCGCGGCACGTTCCAGTGCTGCGCCGTCAAGGCCCCCGGGTTCGGCGACCGGCGCAAGGCCATGATGGCCGACATCGGCATCCTGACCGGCGGCCAGCCCGTGTTCGAGGACCTCGGCATCGAGCTCTCGAACGTCACCCTCGACCACCTCGGCCAGGCCAAGAAGGTCGTCGTCGACAAGGACACGACCACCATCATCGAGGGCGCCGGGACCGACGCGGACATCACGGGCCGCATCAAGCAGATCAAGACCGAGATCGACACGACGACCAGCGACTACGACCGCGAGAAGCTGGAAGAGCGGCTGGCCAAGCTGGCCGGCGGCGTCGCCCAGGTCAACGTGGGCGCGGCGACCGAGGTCGAGATGAAGGAGAAGAAGGCCCGGGTCGAGGACGCCCTGCACGCGACGCGTGCGGCGGTCGAAGAGGGCGTGCTGCCCGGCGGCGGCGTCGCCCTGCTCCGGGCCGCCCGCGCCCTCGACAAGGTCAAGGTCACCGGCGACGAGCGCGTCGGCGTCGACATCGTCCGCCGGGCGCTCTCCGCCCCCTGCAGCCGCATCGCCCAGAACGCCGGGGTGAACGGCGCCATCGTCGTGCAGAAGATCACCGAGAGCGACGACGCCGCCTTCGGGTACGACGCCCTGGTCGGCAAGTACTGCGACCTGGCCAAGGCCGGGGTGATCGACCCGACGAAGGTCGTCCGCTGCGCTCTCCAGAACGCGGCGAGCATCGCCAGCCTGCTTCTCACCACCGACGCGATCGTCAGCGAGATCCCGGAGGAGAAGCCGAAAGCCGGCGCCGGCGGCGGCGGCGGTATGGGCGGCATGTACTGACGGGACGTCCGCGGCAACCGGGGGCGCCCGCCCGGCGCTCCCCGGCTCCCCTCGCCAAATTGCTTGCACTATCCCGCCGCGCCGCGTAGTATAATCACCTGGAAATGCCTACGTCCTGGCCCGGGCCCGAGGTGCTCTGATGACAAAACGCCTGTCCTTCGCCCTGGTTCTGCTTCTTCTGACAACGGCGGCGCGAGGCGGCGACAGGCCGCCGGACCTGGAGGCCGGACTCCGGGCCGCGCGCGCCGACGCCTTCCGGAACCTCAGCCGCCGGATCTATGCCCTCCCCGCGCGCCGCGGCACGGTCGAACAGGTGATCCTCCAGGATGAGCGCCTCCGGCGCCAGGTCGAGATGGCGCTGATGACGGCGCCGGTCGACGGCGAGCCGCAGGTCGACGAGCACGGGATCGTCACCGTCGTGCTCGACCTCAGCACCAACGCCCTCCCCTACCAGGTCCGCAGCGGGATCAAGGACCTGCCCCGCTATATGCGGGCCGACGGGGTGGCGAGCAGGACCGCCGCCTTCCAGGTCGAGCGAACCGTCGTCTCGGGCGTCAACGAGTCGGTCGCCGGCTGGGCGAAGAAAACGGTCGAGGCGGAGGCCCTGCAGACGTCGCGCGGCGCCCCCACCGCCGCCTCCAAGGAAGCCGCCCGCCGGCAGGCCGCCCACAACGCCCTGGGGGCCCTCGTCAAGAAAGTGAACGACCTGCCGCTCGACCCGCAGGCGACCGTCGGCGGGTTCCTCGCCCGGCATCCCCGCCTCCGGCCCGAGGTGAACGCACTCCTCGTCGGGGCGTTCGGCGACGCGGAGCTCGTAAGCGAGCGGATCGACCGGCTGGGGACGACCTACACCGCGAAGATGAAGATCGCGCTCCCCGGCGGCATGCTCCTCCGGCCGCTCCGCCTTGGCCCGTGGCGCGAGGGGCGGGGCGAGGTGCTGACCGAGGCGGCGCTGGACCTGGCCCGCACCCACGCCTTCCGCAACGCACGCCAGCAGCTCCGCCGGAAGATCTACTCCCTCAAGCTCGGCACCGGCCGCAGGGCCCGCGAACTGATCGAGAGGCGGAAGGACATCAAGGCCGCCGTCGACCGGCTGGTCGGCCAGGTCCCCCTGCAACAGGTCGAGATCACGCCCGGCGGCATGGCCAAGATTCGCATGAGCATTCTCACCGCCCAATTGCCCGACGCGATCAACCGGGCGATGCGGTACGGGGCGGACCCGCGGATCACCGCGCTCGGCGGCGGGCTGCCCGTCCAGGCCGAGAAGCCGGCTGAGAAGGAAAAGGAAGGGGAGGGCGGCAATGACTGACCGCCAGCTTTCGACGGGGCGTGCCGTGCGGCTGTGGGGATTGGTGCTGGCGGCCGGCGGCGTTCTCGCCGCCGGATGCGCCGGCGGCCCGAGCCCCCTGCTGATGGGCACCGGCCGCGCCGCCGTGCCCACGTACCGCGAGCGGGGGATGAGCGAGGCGAACGCTCGAAAGGTCGCCCGGCTGGAGGCGGTGCTTGCCGCCCAGCGGGACCTCGTCGAGCGCTATGCCGGCGTCGTCCTCCCCGCCGACCAGGTCGACCCGTTCGTCGAGAAGGCCGGCGAGCTGCTCGGGGGGACGCCCGGCCTCATCCGGGGCGTCGAGATCGAGCGGGCCCGGATCGAGCGCGGCGGCCAGGTCTACGAGGTCGTGGTCACCTCCACGCTCGACGAGCTGCGGGCGGCGCTTGGCGAGGGGCCGGATCCGCGCGACCCGCTGACGCAGGCGATCCGCTGGCCGGGCGCGAGCGGCGGCCTGCCCGACGAATAGGACTCACAGGTTCGCGATGTCGATCGGCTCCACCTCGTCGGCCGGCTCGAACCCGAAC
>JAWODX010000112.1:0-5527 GCA_046483085.1 Planctomycetota bacterium | reverse complement strand
AGTTCACCTCGACCAGCGGCCGGATCACGTGCTCGTTGATCTGCCCCACCAGGTCGGTCAGCAGCCCCGCCTCCATGAGCAGGAACGTGTCGGCGTACTGCCGGGCCGCCGCGTGCGACCCGACCGAGCCGTCCTGGGTGAGCGACCGCTCGGGCACGAACAGCCCCCGCAGCTTCTTCGCGTCGAGGTGCTCGAGGTAGTCGCGGAACATCTGCCCGCGCTGGTCGTCGAGCAGGTACTCGACATCCCACCGCCGGTTGCCGTGCTCGTCGCGTTCGTCGGGCAGGGCGATCGAGCCCGAGCTGCGGAGCGACGCGAGCTCCGCGTTCAGCGCGTCGAGGTTGTGCTCCTCGGCGCCGGTGTGCGGGTCGGGCCGGACCTCGGGCGGGGCGTAGGCCTTGACCACGGGGTCGGCCTTCCGCTCGAAGTAGCGGTTGGCGAACTGGTAGATCACGCTCGACCAGTACCAGGGCTCGTAGGCGGCGTCGAGCCGGCCCCGGCCGTACAGGTTCCCCCACTCCTTGTTCAGCGTCATGACGAACGTTTTCTCGGGCGGGATCGGCGCGTCCATGTGCGGCTGCCGCAGCCCGGCGTACCGGCCGTGCTCGTCGGCGTACAGCTCGAACGTCCCCGGCTCCAGGTCCTTCAGCTTGCGATACGCGTAGACCGTCGCGCCCGACCCGAGGGTCCGCAGCTCCCACACCTTCTCGTGCGCCTGGTGGCCGAACTCGACGGCGTTCAGGCAGCTCCGGACGAGCGGGCGGACCAGCGGCCGGACCAGCTCGGCGACGGCGTCGACGAGCTCCTCGCTCCGGCCCTCGATCCACCAGCCGCCCTCGCGCGCCACGTTCATCACCGGCGCCTTGATCGCCGCCAGGCCGAGCGCGATCTGCGGATCGCGCCGCATCCGCTTCTTCGCCTCGACCCCGATCGCGCCCGGGCGGTACGGTCCGACGAACGACGCGGTGAGCGCGGTGAGGAACGGGCGGCCGTGGCGGGTCCGTTCGCCGAGGCTCGGCGTGCGGCGGGCCGTCGCGTCGACCTCCGCTGCGAACCGCAGCACCTCGCCCCGCACGTCGCGCGGCAGTCGCCAGATCGAGTCGGGCAGTTGCATGAGGGCTCCTCTGTTCGAATAGCCACGGATGGGACGGCAAGCACCAGATCGCAAGCATCAAATCACAAACAAATCCCAAACCCGAAGACAGCAAATCGCAAACCTGCGGTCCCGATGGCGGGCGCAAGTGGCGGGTCGTGCGTCGTGTCGTGGTGTCGTCGTGGTTACTTGTCGCTTCTCTTCGTGTTCTTCGTGGTTGAGTGGTCACGCTGCGCGGGCGAGATGGTCGAGCTCGGCCAGGCCGCCGACGCACACGGTCTGCCGGTCGAGCGCCGGCCGGCCGTCATTGCCGAGCGGCGCGTCGATCACCCGCCGGTCGCGGTAGTCCCGCGCCCGGCTGCACAGGCGCGACCGGTACCACGCCCGCGTCTGCCCGCCGCCCAGCGTCAGCAGGTGGCAGGCCATCTCCTGCTCGAGGTCCTGCCGGGTGTGCTCGTCGCGGGTGATCGACCGCGCGAGCCGGTGGATGGACGTCTTGAAGTCGTGGAGGCGCGGCGGATGCGTCAGCCGCGCGGTCTTCGTGGACGTCGGACGCGCGCGGCGGGTGTTCGTCGTCATCTTCGCCTCCACAGGTATACCGCAGGAACCGGGCCGAATCAGGAAACCGGCGGACGGAAAAAAGCGGCGAGCACCCAATCCCAGGCATCAAATATTATGTGCGACACAAGACAGGTTGCATTTCGGACCTCGTGACGCGCGCATCCTCGCCGCGTGTCATGGGGGTATCTCGCCCTCGTGCTGCATCGGGGCGGTCGACGCGGCCAGGATGGCCGCGAGACCGCGGGCAAGATGCCCGCGACACACACAACCGCGTGCAAAAAATATAGTGTCGCGCATCATAACAAACACATCTCAAATCCAAAACGGCAAATCACAGGCCCCCGGCTCACGAGCGCGGGCTGGTCCTGCCGTGGCTGCGTCCTGCCGTCGTGTCGTCGTGGTTATTGAAGACGCAGATGGACGCAGATTGCGCAGATGACAGCCCCTCGGCCACGAATGGGTCCGGCAGGCGGATGTATGTGAACCAACGCGAAGGCACAGAAAGAAGCGAACGGCAAAGATCTGACACTGAACGACACTGATCAAACTGAGTGTCTCGACATCAGTCGTTTCAGTGATGCTCAGGGTGCGATTGCTTCTATTCGTGTCCTTCGTCGTGGCATACTCCCCCGAGCCGATGCGTCGTGTCATCGTACCGTCGTGGTTTGTTCCCGGGAACGGCAGGGGAGATGCGGTCTCCAGACGGCATCTCCGCAGAAGTTCTTGGAGGGGGTGTGGGGGACACCTTCTTTCAAGAAGGCGCCCCCACGTTCTCTCGAGGAAAGGCGTGTCCGGCGCCCGGGGCCTACTCTTTTTTCTTCTCGGGATCGTAGGTCCGGATGCGGGTGGTGGACATCACGCCCGCGAGGTCGCCGTACTTGTAATGGCAGTGGAGATAGACCCGCGGCTCGAGCTGCCGGCGTCGGCCGGTCTTCTCGATCGGCACCTTCGCCCGCAGCTTGACCGACACCTTCGCCGTGCCGCCGGCGGGCACGGTCCCGCGGGCCGGCTCGACCAGCTCGACCACGTCGGCGCAGTCGGGGGCGGGCCGGATGTCGTACTCGAGCGCCTTCGACGCCGCCTTCAGCTCGATCGGGACCTCGAACGTGTCGCCGACCTCGAACTTGTCGCCCGACATCGGCATCCGCAGCCACGAGAGCGCGTCGACGAGCACGCCGAACGGCTCCTCCGGCACGGCCCGGGCGACCGTCGCGCGGTCCAGCCGGCTGTCGATCTTCCGGATGGCGAACCGGTCGAGCTCGCGGCCGTCGACGGCGATCGCCCGGCCCCGGAGCGTGTCGCCCTCGATCTCATACACCATGTAATGGCTGGTCGCCTTGCGGACGGCCAGGTGCGGCACGGCCACGCGGGCCATGGCCAGGTACGCGCGGCCGGCCCCGGCGCTGGTGACGAATGTGATGGGATGCGTCTCGTTCTCGCCCGGGGTATAGAGCGGGGCGTAGCGCTGGTAGTTGTGGGCGTGGCCGGCCATCACCAGGTCGACCCCGGTCCGCCGCAGCACGGGCATCAGCCGATCGCGGCCCCAGCTTCCGCCCCGGCGATAGCTCATGTCGAACAACGGCTCGTGGAAGAACACGATCTTCCAGCGGGCGCTCGACTGCTTCAGATCGCGCTCGGCCCAGTCGAGCATCCGCGCGATGTTCTCGTCCGGGTTCGGCCACCGCCACAGGCCCGAGTCGAGACACACGAAATGGGCGTTGCCGTAGTCGAACGAATAGTACATCCGGTCGCGGTCCAGCCCGAACAGCTTCGCGAACACCACCCCGCGCTGCTCGTGGTTCCCGCGCGAGACGGCCATGGGGAACCGGCGGGTCATCGCGTTGACGGAGGGCGAGAAGTACTCCTTGTATTGCGGATAGTAATCGCGGTCGACGAGGTCGCCGGTGTTGATGAGGAAGGCGGGCTGGTGGGGGGCGATCTCGCCGGCCACCACGTCCTCGCGCTGGCTGTCGCCGAACGCCACGAACGTGAAGGCGTCGGCATCGTCGGTGAGCGTCCGGAATGTGCTCTCCACTGTCTCGCCGGCGAACTCGACCGTGTATTCGTAGCGGGTATCCGGGGTCAGGCCTTCGAGCCTCGCCTCGTAGAGGTAGGCGATGGCGATCCCGTCGGGCGGCAGGTCGGCGAGGGCCGTGTCGCGGTCCTCGGGATCGGCGGGATAGCGCAGGCAGTCCACCGTCGCCGGGACCCGTCGCACCGGCTCGCCGGCGGAGTGGAACGCCACGGCGCCGTCGCCGTACCGGTCCGACGTCCACCGGACCGACATGGTGGTCTGGCCGGCGTGGGTCAGGTAGGGCCCGCAGGCGATGTCTTTCGAGCGGCGGAGCCCGAGCATCCCGCAACCGGGCAGCACGCAGGCCGCCAGGAACGCGATGCCCACCAGTCCGAACATCCAACTCGTCTTCATGCGTTGCCGTCCTTTCCGCCCGGCGAGCGGCCGGGCTCATCCAGAAGGGGTCCGAGCGTCATCATCCACAAAACCACGCATCGCCGTCGCCCCTGATTATAGACAATCCGCCGTCCCGGCGCACGGGTGGCCGGGGAAGGCAAGCCACCTGGGTGCCCCGCCACAAAGGCGCCAGGGAACACGAAGAGCGCTTGAACCACGACGACACAACGGCAGGACGGAGGAATGGCAGCTCGGTTCCCCGTCACGGGTGCGTGTTTCTGATTTGGTTCTTTCGGATTTGAGATTTGTTTGTGGTTTGGTGCTTCGGATTTGGTGCTTGCCGTTCTCGTCGTGCCATTGTGGTCTACCTCGCTTCTCCTCGTGCCCTTCGTGGCGAAATGTGTCCCCGTTGCCTCCGTTCCCCACCTCCCGCATGTTGCGCCCCTCCACCTCAGCCCCCCCCTGAGAAATTATCTCAAAAGGTGGGGCGGACATTCCTGTCCGCCGCCTGGCAGGCAAGAATGCCTGCCCCACCGACTATTGAGATAGTCTCTTACAAGAACCGGGCCGCGGAGCACGACGCGCAGTGAGCGCCGACGGTCACGGCCAGCGCCGGCGCGCCGCGGCGGAGGCGGCGCAGGTTGGAGTGGGGGACGCATGAGACGACGTGCAGCGATTGTCGCAGTGGTCATCGTCTTGTTGATTGGGGCGGCCGTGGCCGCCGGCTTTGCGTCCTATGCCACGACGACCTACGACTGGATCGGCGGCCTGCCGGAGGCGGAGGTGCGATTGCGTGTGCTCGGGCCGGAAGGCCGGCCGTTGGAGGCGGCGACTCTGTACATCTATGACGGCCGGACCGGTCAGGCGGCCTGGACGGACGTTGTTCTCAACTTTGGGCCTGGCCTGGTGAGCGACGAGGAGGGTCGGATCACGCTGGTCACGAATCCCGGCAGATATGGCGGCCGTGGGTGGTATCTGTTCTGGTTCATCCCAATGGGCGACCGGGGCCCCGATTACCAGTGTGAGATCAGGGCCGACGGTTTCGAGGCGCCGCGGTTTGACGTCTGGCGGCTCTTCGACGCCCCTTACACGAGCTACGACGACATTCCGAAGACGACGCGGCGGTTGTACGGTCGGGAAGTCGAACTGCCGCTCTACGAACATACATTCACTTTGACGCCATCGGAAGACAGCGATTCCTCGAGCGCCGGCCCGAAGGCGAAGGGCGACCGGGAAGGGAGCTGCGGATGACGGCGAGATCGTGCATGCTGCTGGCGTTGACACTGACCGCTGAGTTGGCTGCTGGCGCGGAGGCCACGGCGCCGAAGGCCCGGCTGCCGGAGGGGCGGAACGGGATCGCGGCGAAGTATCCCGGCGACAAGGACCTGGCGAAGGACCCGGATGTCCTGTTCGTCGAGACGTTCGACGCGCCGAAGCTGGGCACGGTCCTCAAACGATGGGAC
>JAWODX010000047.1:0-8736 GCA_046483085.1 Planctomycetota bacterium | reverse complement strand
TGCCACGCTTTTGAGATAGTTTCTTATCCCCGTTCTGGTCATCAACTCGGCGCGACGGCGGGGTCACTCGCCCACGTAGAGGCGCTCGGCGAGGCGCTCGCCGAACCCGGCCTCGCGGATGCGCGCGGCGGCGGCGTCGATGTCATACTCGACGCGGACGTGCTCGAACTCGTTCTCGTCGGTCGACAGCCGGCCGTAGCACGCCCGCGGGTCCCGGTCGCGCGGCTGGCCGACCGAGCCGACGTTGATGATGTAGGTGCTGCCGGGGCGGCGGAGCTTGAGCCGCGCCTCGCGATGGCACTGGGGCGGCAAGAGGGCCACCCGCCGGCTGGCGGCCTGGGCGACGTTCTCCTCCGGCATCTCCCACGCGACCGCCAGGTGCGTGTGCCCGACGAGGCAGACCGACACGCCGTCCATCTCGGCCGACTCGAAGCACCGCTGCGCCGCCTTCGCGTCCCGCACATACTCGCAGACCGGGTCGCGCGGGGAGCCGTGCACGCTGATCACCCCCGGCTCGAGCTCGAGCCGCGGGACGAGCCGGTCCTGCAGGAACGCCAGGGCGGCCGGGCTGAGGTGGTCGAGCGTCCAGGCCATGGCCTCGCGGGCCGCCGGCCGCACGGGCACGAACCGCCGGCGCTCGGGCGAGAAGTACTCCTCGACGACCGCCTGTTCCGTCTCCAGCCCCGCCTCGCTGAGCACCGCCTTGTCGTCGTCGTTCTCCAGGTCGACGAACTGGTAGTCGCCGAGCGCGGCGGCGTCGTGGCTGCCCACGTTGTAGCGGACCGCGTACCGCTCGTCGAGCGAGCGGAGCTCGTCGATCACCTCGTTCACACCGGGGCAGTACCCGATGATGTCGCCGAGGCAGGCGACCTCGTCGAACGCCGGGCCGGCGTCGATGTGCTCGAGCACCGCGCGCAGCGCGTCGATGTTTCCGTGGATGTCCGAGATCAGCGTGTAGGTTGCCACGTCGTTCTCCTCTCCTCGGTGCCTGACACCGAGCGAAATTGTAAGCGACTGGGCGGCAGCAGGTTGTGGCATCGAGTTGCAAAACCTCTGGGCCGAACCGCCCTCAGTAGCTGTCTCCGACAGTGGGGCGGACGTTCCTGTTCGCCGCCCGGCAGGCAGGAATGCATGTCCCACCGGTCGCGTCACAGTCGCCGCCGTCCTCGACGGCCAGCGGCTCGGCGTCCGTCGGCCCCACAGTCGCCGCCGTCGGCAGGCCGTCACGCGAGTCGCAGCGTCTTCACCTCGAACGGGCCGAAGTCGAGCGGGACGGCGCCGTCCTCGACCGCCAGCGGCTCGGCGTCCGTCGCCCGCTCGAGCAGGTCGCACTCGGCCGCCGAGGCAACGGGCAGGCTCGTCGTCAGCGTCGCCCGGGCCCGGCCGCCGTGCGCCTCGTACAGCCGGACGATCAGCGCGTCGTCGTCCTCGGCCTTCTTCACGGTGTCGAGCACCACGTGCGGCGAGTCGACCGCGAAGAACGACGTCGTCGTCGGCATCTCGCCCTCGCGCGACGCGACGATCGCCGCCCGCAGCGGGACGTTGAACTCGGCGCCGCGCCGCACGGTCGCCGCCGCGACGTGGTCGCCGGCGTGCGGGAAGAGCGCGTATCGGAACGCGTGGTGTCCGAGGTCCGCGGTCGGGTCGGGCTGTTTCGGCGCCCGCAGGAGGGTGAGCCGCATGACGTTGGCGTGGATGTCGTGCCCGTACTTGCAGTCGTTGAGCAGGCTGACGCCGTAGCCGGTCTCGGAGAGGTCGGCCCATCGCTGGCCGCAGACCTCGAACTTGGCCGCGTCCCAGCTCGTGTTCCGGTGCGTGGGCCGGCGGAGGCTGCCGAACTGGACCTCGTAGGTGGCCTCGGCGGCGCGGACGTCGACGGGGAACGCGACCTTGAGCAGCTTGTGCGATTCGTCCCAGTCGACCTCGGTCTCGAACTCGACGAAGCCGCGGCCCGCGGTCAGCATGATCCGCTGCACGAGGGCCGATCGATTGATCCGGCGGCGGACCTCGACCGCGGCGCGGACGGGGCCGGACTCGACGACCTCGACGGACTCGGCCGGCGGCAGCTCGAGCCGCTGGTCGCGCGTGCAGTACTCGATGTCCCACGCGTCGAAGTTCATCGGGTGGTCCTCGAAGAGCTCGAGCTCGTTCCCGCGCCCGCCGCGCAAGACCTCGCGATCCGCCGCCTTGTCGAACACCGACGTCAACTCGCCGTTCCGGTTCAGCCGGACGAGCAGCCGCTCGTTCTCGAGCACCCGCTTGCTCGCCCGCAACGGGGAGTTCGGCGCCTCGGCGCCGCCGCCCGAGACGAGCCGGTGCACCTCGTAGCCCATGGCGGGCACCGGGGCCGAGCGGACGAGCAGCCGGCCGTCGTCGAGCCGCTGCACGGGCACCGGCTCGCCGTCGGCGTCGAGCACGCGCGGGTCCTTCAGGTTCTTCGGCGGCTTGATGGTGACCAGGCCGGGCCGCGGCCAGGCGAGCGTGTTCCAGATGACGACGGCGCGGCCGTCGCCGCGGGTGTCGATCCGTTCGGCGAGCGACCGGGCCGACGTGTCGGCGGCGGCGGCCGCCGCGTCCCGCGCCCCGGCGAGCTGTACCTCGGTCAGCTCGTAGACCTCGCGGATCGACGAGCCGGGGAGCACATCGTGGAACTGGTTGAGCAGGACGTGCCGCCAGGCGTCGTTCAGGGTCTCCTGCTCGTAGTCGCCGCCGGCGGCGAGGTCGATCGCGCCGAGCAGCTCGGCGTCGCGGAGGGCGAGCTCGCAGCGGCGGTTCAGCTTCTTCGTCCGGCCCTGGGTCGTGTAGGTGGCGCGGTGGAGTTCGAGGTAGAACTCGCCGACCCAGCGGGGGAGGTCGTCGGCCCCTTCGGCGAGCCGTTCGAAGAACTCGCGGATGAACCCCGGGCGGCATCGGGGCAGGCCCTCGAAGTCCGTGGCCCGGGCGCCGAACTCGATCATCCGGGGCGTGGGCCCGCCGCCGCCGTCGCCGTGCCCGTACTGGTAGAGCACCGGCTTGCTGTGCCCGCTCTCGCTGTGGCGGCGCTCCGAGATGATCAGCCCGCGGGGATCGACCCGGGCGTTGTAGTTGTGGCTGGGCAGGAAGTGGGTGAGCACCTCGCTCCCGTCGAGCCCCTCCCAGACGAACGAGTTGAAGGGGAAGAGGTTCGTGTCGTTCCAACTGATCTTCTGGGTGGTGAAATAGTCGATGCCCGCCTTCCTGAGGAGCTGCGGGAGCTGGGCGTTGTAGCCGAAGACGTCGGGCAGGACGAGCACGGTCACGTCGACGCCGAACTCGTCGCGGGCGAACCGCTTGCCGAAGAGGAGCTGGCGAACGAGCGACTCGCCGGACGGGACGTTCTGGTCGGCCTCGACGTACATCGCGGTCGAGACCTCCCACTGCCCGGCGTCGACGGCCTCGGCGATCCGCCGGTACAGGGCGGGGTATCGCTCGCGCGTCGTCTCGTACAGGTACGCCTGGGTCTGGGTGAACCGGAAGTCGGGATAGCGCTGCATGTAGTGGACGACGCTGGAGAAGGTGCGGGCGCACTTGCGGGTGGTCTCGGCGAGCGGCCACTTCCAGGCGACGTCGATGTGGGCGTGGCCGGAGAGGGTGAACTCGGTCGCCGACGCGTTCGCCGGGCTCCGGAAGAGCGGGCGGAGGATGCCGCGGACCCGCGCCGCCTCGCGGTTCGGGTCCTCGGCGTCGAAGCGGAACGCGTTCGTCGCCCGCTCGAGCAGGTGGATGATCTCGGCGGCCCGCGGCGTCTCGGGGTCGAGGTGGTCGTAGACGTCGAGCAGGAAGCGGAGGTCCCAGGCGAGCTGGCGGACGGTCTCGTTGGTGGCGGCGAGTTCGAGGCGGCGGACGCGCGGCAGCTCGGTCAGCCGGCCGAAGTCGTCGTTCGCCCCCGCCTCGACAAAGACCTCGAACCCCTGCCCGGCCGATGCATCCGCGCCGAGCGGCAGCTCGTCCCGGTGCCGGTTCAGCCCGATGACCGGGACGCCGTCGATGAACGCGACGCCCTCGCCGCCGACCGCGATCCGTGCGACCGGGTTCCGCCCGGCCAGCGGCGGGGGCAGCCGGAACCGCAGGCGGAACCAGGCCGTCTGCCACGGCCCGCCCCACTCGTCGCCCGGCTCGCACGGCCGGTAGGTCTGCCCGGCGGCGTCCCCCGGCGTCACGTGATCCGTCGTCTCCCAGATCCCCACGTCCTCGATGGGGACCGCGTCGACGTAGATCAGTTCCTCGATGAAATCGGTCTTCCTCGCCGCCGTTCCTTTGACTCGGTCGCGCACGATCGTCCTTTCGTTCGGTCAGAAGTCCGGCCGGAGAGGCGGGAGCGCGGCGTCGAGCTGCGCGTTCAGCGCCCGCACCGCCTGCCCGATCGCGCCCTTCCAGTCCGGGTTGGCCGGGTCCTTGTGAGCGTGAATGATGCTCCGCGAGGCGGGGACGAGCCCGCCGTGCCCGCGCTTGTCGAACGCCGCCGCCACGTCGCCCGCCTCCGCACCCTGGGCGCCGAACCCCGGCAGCAGGAGCAGCGCGTTCGGCATCCGCTCCCGCAGCCGCGGGATGTCCTCGCCGAACGTGGCCCCGGCGACCGCGCCGACCGCGCTGTAGCCGCGCTCGCCGATGCTCGGCTCGCCCCACGCGGCCACCAGGTCGGCCAGGCGCAGGTAGAGCGGGTCGGGGTCGTCGGCCCGGCCCTGGACCTCGAACGCGGACGGGTTGCTGCTGCGCACCATGACGAAGACGCCGCGCCCGTGCTCGGCGGCGATGTCGAGGAACGGCTGCACCCCTTCGGAGCCGAAGAACGGGACAATGGTGATCGCGTCGGCCTCGCCCTCGTGGACGGCCGTATCGCCGACCAGACCGGCGCCGATGTGCGCGTTGGCGTACGCCGCCGCCGTGCTCCCGATGTCCGACCGCTTCACGTCCGCGATCACGATCAGCCCCGCCTGGCGGGCGGACTCGCACGTCCGCTCGAACGCCGCGTAGCCGGCGGCGCCGAACAGCTCGTAGAACGCGACCTGGACCTTGACGGCGGGGACGAGCGGGGCGGCGATCTCGATGACCGCGCGGTTGAACGCCAGGATCATGTCGGCCGCCGCGTCGGAGCGGTCGGGGCAGCGGTCGAGCGCCGCCCGCCTCAGCTCCTCGGGGATCACCGCGATCCGCGGGTCGAGCCCGACGGCCAGGCGGCTGCCCTTTGCGTCGATCGCGTCCATCAACCGGTCGGCAAAATTCCGCATCGGCTCCTCACAGCATCGAGACGGGGTCGACGTCGACCGCGACGCGCACGCGTCGGCCGGCCGGGAACGCCGGCCGGGCGGCCGCTATCATAGCACGGACCGCGCTCGATTTTCCACCCAGGACCAGAATGTGCCAGCGGTACCGGTCCTTGATCCGCTCGATCGGACAGGGCATGGGGCCGTGGACGACGCCGCCGGTCCGCTCCCGCTGCGCGGTCGTCGCCCGGGCCACGTCGTGCGCCGCCTGTTTCACGTCGCCCAGCCGCCGGCCGTCGAGCACGATCCGCGCCGCCCGGCTGAACGGCGGAAACCCGAGTTGGCGGCGGTGTTCGAGCTCGATCTCGGCGAACGCCGCGTAGTCGTGCGCCGCCGCCGTCCGCATCGTGTAGTGGTCCGGCTCCCACGTCTGGATGACGACCAGGCCGCCCTTCGGCCCGCGGCCGGTGCGGCCGGCGACCTGGGAGACGAGCTGGTGTGTCCGCTCGCCGGCCCGGAAGTCCGGCAGGTGCAGCGCCGTGTCCGCGTTCACCACCCCGACCAGGGTGACGTTCGGGAAGTCGAGCCCCTTGGCGACCATCTGGGTGCCGACGAGGATGCGGACCCGGCCGGCGCGGAACGCGTCGAGCACCCGCCGATGCGCCCCGCGGCCGCGCACGCTGTCCGAATCCATCCGCGCGCAGGGCACGTCGGGGAACCGCTCGACGAGCTCCGCCTCCACCTTCTCCGTCCCCAGGCCGATCGACTTCACCGTGTCCGACTGGCACTCGGGGCAGTGGGCGGGCACGCGCGTCCGCAGGCCGCAGTGGTGACAGACCGCCCGGTCCGCCCCCCGGTGGTAGGTCATCGAGATGTCGCAATGGGCGCAGGTGAGCGACCAGCCGCAGCGCGTGCAGAAGACGTACGTCGAGAAGCCGCGTCGGTTGAGGAACACGATCGCCTGCTCGTCGCGGGAGAGGCGGTCGTCGATCAGCGTGAGCAGCCGGTGCGAGAGGAACCGGGAGCCGCCGGGCCGCGACGACTCCGCCCGCATGTCGACCAGCTCGACGTCGGGCATCGGCCGGCCCAACACCCGGCCGGGCAGCCGCGCCAGCTCGTACTTCCCCCGCGCCGCGTTCCGATAGCTCTCCAGCGCCGGCGTCGCCGAGCCGAGCACGACGACCGCGCCCGCCGTCCGCCCCCGCACCACCGCCACGTCCCGCGCGTGGTACCGCGGCACCTGGTCCTGCTTGAAACTCGTCCCGTCCTCCTCGTCGACCACGATCAGCCCCAGGTCGGGCATGGGGGCGAAGACCGCCGACCGCGCGCCCACGACGACCGGCACGTCGCCCGACCGGATCGCCCGCCACTGCTCGTGCCGCTGGGCCTCGGTCAGGTGGCTGTGGAGGACGGCGACGCGGTCGAACCGCGCCCGGAACCGGCGGACCGTCTGCGGGGTGAGCGAGATCTCGGGCACGAGCACGATCGCCCCGCCGCCGTCGCCGACGACCTCCGCGATCGCCTGCAGATAGACCTCCGTCTTCCCGCTCCCCGTCACCCCGTGCATCAGCACGACGCCCGACCGCTTCCGGCGCCGCAGGCTGAGGATCCGCTTGAGCGCCGCGTCCTGCGCCGGCTCGAGCGTCGGCGGGACCGCCTCGGCCGCCGTCGGCTCGGCCGAGAGCAGCGGATCGTCGTCGACCTCCTCGCGGCTCAACTCGACGAGGCCCTTCTGGCCCAGCGCCCGGACCGTCGAGGTCGAGCAGTCGGCCAGCCCGGCCAGCTCGCGCAGCGTCGTCCGGTGCTCCAGGCTCGCCAGCACGTCGAGCGCCCGCGCCTGCTTCGGCGCCCGCGCCTCGAGCTCCTCGACGCGGTCCGGCACGCCGGCCTTGGGGACGGCCGGGCGGACGACCGTCTGGGTCCGGTGCCGGATGTCCCGCCGCACCCCGCTCGGCAGCGCCGCCTCCAGCGCCTGGCCCCAGGCACAGCAATAGTAGTCGGCGATCCAGCGGGTGAGATCGAGCATCTCGGGCGAGATCAGCGGGCCCTCGTCCAGCACCGACTCGATCTCCAGCACCCGGTCGAGCTCCGTCGTCTCGGCCAGCTCGACGCAGTATCCGACGACCGGGCGGCCGCGGAACGGCACGCGGACGCGCCGGCCGGGCACGACCTCGTCGCGCAGCCCGCCCGGCACGCGGTAGGTGAACGTCTGGTCCACCGCCAGGTTCAGCGCGATGTCTGCGAACAGGTCGGCCATGGGTCGGTCGATGTCGAAGGGATCCGGGCCATCAGCAGCGGCCATTATATCGCGCCGCCCGCCCACCTCAAGCGGGCGGGAAATAGACGCAGATTACGCAGATGAGCCACGGACCGGCCACGAATGAGCGCACATCGGAGCGACGGACGGCGGGGCGATCCTGGAACCCGGTGCCGCAATCTCATAAACGGTGGGACAGACACGGCCCTTTCAGGGCCATCCGCATCCGTTCTCGCACGCGCCCGCGCTCACGATTGGTGACCGGCCGCCCCTTCGGGGCTGGGGACAGGGACGGCGCCCGGATGCAGATTGCGCAGTTGCAGGCCGGCAAGGGCCGATAACCAATGACCGATGACGAATGACCGAGATGCCCGCCGTCACTTCGGCACGAGCTTGATCGCGAGCCGTTTCATCTTCGGCATCTTGTCCTTCGGCACGTCCGCGGTCAGCTTGTACGTGTGCGGGAGCGTGGTGATCGTCTGCGTATCGCTGTGCTCGGTCTTCCAGCCGTCGCCGTCCGCCCACTCGTACGTGACCAGCAGCCTGTTCGCGTGCAACTCGCCGGCCGTCTCCGCCGAGGCGGTCACCGTGTTCTCGCCGGGATACAGCGACGGGAGCGACGCCGGATTGAGCTGGAAGATCGTCTTCAACCGGGCGATGTTGAACCGGACCGGCTTGCCCGCCGGCTCGACCTTGATGTCGTAGCTGTACTTCGGCCGGCGGTCGCTCGTGCAATCGACCACGATCTTCTGCACGCCCGTCGCCTTCCCCTCCTTCTTCCAGACCTCCTTGAAGCGGACCCGCCGCCGGCCGCGGCGCTCGTCCACCCGCCCGACGAACAGCCGCGTCGTCGCGCCCGCCGCCTGCTCCAGCCGCAGGTCGATCTCGATCCAGACCGGCGCGTAGGGCGACTTGACCGGCACGACGAGCCGCGGGGCCGCCGCGGTCGCCTTCTTCCCGGACGAGAACAGCCCGGTCTTCGGATCGTGCATCAGCCCGGTCGTGCTCCGCGCCGCCGCCTTCACCTCGCCCTTCGTCCCGTCCGGCGTCCACGCCAGCCAGCCGTTGCCGTAATACCGATACACGTACTTCGCGTGCTTGTAGCCCGTCTTCTTGTACGGCTCGAAATACCTGAAGTTCGGCGTGTCGAGCTCGTCGATGTGCCCGCAGGTATGGTACGGCTCGACCTTCTGGTACGTCGCCGGCTTGAGCCACAGGCCGACGTCGCCCCACAGCCGCACGTACTCCTCGTTCGGC
>JAWODX010000005.1:0-2831 GCA_046483085.1 Planctomycetota bacterium | reverse complement strand
CCCGGGCGAGGAAGCGGGTCAGTACGAGGTGGACGGGCGCGTCACCGAGGTCACCCGCACCGAACGCAGCGGCTTCATCGCCCGGGCGCACGTCGACGGTCGTGTAGTAGGTGACCTGCGTGTGCGTGGCGCACCCGCACGCACACAAGAGAAGCAACACGATCGCTCTCATGTCGAGCCTCCGCCCTGTGTCACGCTTTCTGCCGGGCGCCCATGCACCGGTGCCGTCATTCCAGCGCCTGGACGACGAGGTCGCCGACCTCGCTCGTCGAGTGGCCCATCTTGCCGGCGGACATGCTCGCCATGTGTTCGGCGGTGACCGTCATCATCGCCCGCTCGACCGTGTCGGCGGCGTCGGCCTCGCCGAGCTCGTTGAGCATCATGGCCATGGCCGCGATGGCCGCGATCGGGTTGATCGCGCCCTTGCCGGTGTACTTCGGGGCGGAGCCGCCGATGGGCTCGAACATCGAGACGCCGTCGGGATTGATGTTCCCGCCTGCGGCGACGCCCATCCCGCCCTGGATCATCGCGCCCAGGTCGGTGATGATGTCGCCGAACATGTTGCACGTGACGATCACGTCGAAATACTCGGGGTTCTTGACCATCCACATGCAGGTGGCGTCGACGTGCGCGTAGTCGCGCTCGATGTCGGGGTAGTCGGCCTCGCCGACCTCGTTGAACGTCCGCCACCAGAGGTCGTGGGCGTGGGTGAGCACGTTCGTTTTCGCGCACAGCGTGAGCATCTTCTTCTCGTCGCGCTTGCGGGTCAGCTCGAACGCGTAGCGGATGCAGCGCTCGACGCCGCGGCGCGTATTGCACATGATCTGGGTGGCGACCTCGTTCGGCGTGCCACGGTAGGTCGTGCCGCCCATGCCGGTGTAGAGGCCTTCGGTGTTCTCGCGGACGACGACGAAGTCGACGTCGTCGGGCGTCTTGTCGGCGAGCGGGCACTCGACGCCTGGATAGAGCTTGACCGGCCGCAGGTTGATGTACTGGTCGAGGTCGAACCGCAGCTTGAGCAGGAGGCCTTTCTCCAGGATGCCCGGCGCGACGTCGGGATGCCCGACGGCGCCCAGGAGGATCGCGTCGTAGCCGCGCAGCTCCTCGACCTCGTCGTCGCTGATGATCTCGCCGGTGGCGAGGTAGCGGTCGCCGCCGAACTCGTACGTCGTGGTCTCGGCCTCGAACTCCATCTTCGAGGCGGCGGCGTAGAGGACCTTCAGCGCCTCGTCGACGACCTCGGGGCCGGTCCCGTCGCCCGGGATGACTGCAATGTCGTACATAGGCGGATCCTTTCGCGAACCGTGGAGCGGGATTGTATGCGGTGCTCGGGCGCAATTCAAGCGTGGGGGCCGGAGCAATTGTTGACAGGCTGTCCGGGGGCGGCTACGATTCCGGCACTTGCCACACGGAAAGGGGCCGGATGACCGAAGCGAGTGAAATACAGCGGCGTGGGTTCGGCGTGGTCCTCACGATTGCCGGCGTGCTGGGGCTGGTCGTCGGGCTGGTGCCGCTTGTGGTGAACGGGGCGCGGATGCTGACCCGGGCCGATCCGTTCGCGAAACTGCTCGACGCGGTTGGCATCGCCGGGCACGGGGTGGAGAAGATGGGGTTGAGCGTTGACTGGGCCGTCCTCTCGTGCGCCCTGGGGACGTACCTGGGGGCGTTGCTGCTGATCGCCGGGATCGGCTGGATCAAGGGCCGCCGGTGGGCGCCCGCGGTCACCTGGGCGTACGTGGGCTGCGGGCTGACTGTCAACGTAACCGACATGTTCATCTTCATCTTTTGGGCGCGGGCGGGTTCGATGCGGTCGCACATGCTCGTGGCCGACGGCGTCGCGCTCTGCTTCGCCGTGCTCGTGTTCGTCTGGTATCTCGGCATTCGGCGCGGTCAGAAGCAAGGCCGGGAAGAGGCGGCGCTCACCTAAAACTTGTGGGGGCGGGTCCGGCCGGGTACCCTGGTTTCGGATACTTCCCCAGGAGGGCGCCGTGAACTGGCATGGGTTGTTGGCGTCGACGCTGCTCCTGTTCGCCATCGTCAACCCGGTCGGCAGCATCCCGATCTTCCTGCAATTGACGCACGGGATGTCCGGATCGGAGCGGCGCCGGACGTTCCGCATCGGCGTCCTGGTCTCGGCCGTCATCCTGTTCGCGTTCATCGCGGTGGGAGAGGGGATCCTGACGCGGTTCTTCCAGGTCGAGCTGCACGACCTGATGGCCGCGGGCGGGCTGCTGCTCCTCATCATCGCCATCGATCACCTGGTGTTCGGCTCCCTCGTGCGGAGCGTCACCCGGGACGAGGGCCGGGACCCGCACGAGGTCGGCGCGGTCCCCATCGCCTGCCCGATCCTCGCCGGGCCGGGCGCCATGATGACCGTGCTGCTGGTCAGCTCCGCGCCGGACCGCGGGCCGCTCGTCGCCGCACTGGCCGCCGTGATCGTGCTCGGGGTCACCTGGTTCCTGCTGCATTTCATCGACCGGGTGTATCGGCTGCTCGGGCGGACGACGTGCACGGTACTGTCGAAAATCCTGTGCCTGTTCATCGCGGCCATCGGCGTGCGGCTGCTGATGGAGGGGCTCTCGCACTACTTCCCCGGCGGTTAACTATCTATCTCAAAAGGTGGGGCGGACATTCCTGTCCGCCGCCTGGCAGGCAAGAATGCCTGCCCCACCGAATATTGAGATAGTTTCTAACGCGACAACGCTAAAACTCACCGCAGAGATCGCGGAGATCGCAGAGAAGCCCTGGGAGACGGGGCCGTAAGGCGTTCTCTCCGTTCGGGTTTGTCTGCGGCGCCCAGCCTGCGGGAAGGCCCATAAATCGCTCTCTCT
>JAWODX010000647.1:0-5564 GCA_046483085.1 Planctomycetota bacterium | reverse complement strand
GCGCGGCCTTGTGGAGCGGTGTCTCCCCGTCAAGCATCCTGGCGTTGACGTCGACGTCGTTGGCGATGATCAGCCGGACGAGGTCGGGATCCCCCTGGCTGGCGGCGAGGTGGAGCGGGGTCTCGTTGTCATTCGTCGTGGACTCGAGGCTCCCGCCGTTCCGCAGCAGGAGTTCGAGGAGCTCCTTCTCGCCGTACGCGGCGGCCGCATGGACCGGGGTCTGGCCGCGGGCGTCCGATGCGTTGGCATCCGCGCCCGTGCCCAGCAGGAGCCGGGCGATCTCGGTATGCCCCTTCGACACCGCCGCGAGCAGCGCCGTCTTCCCGGCCAGGTCCTTCGCCTTGACGTCCGCTCCGTTCTTCACCAACAGTCGGGCGACGGCGGCGCGACCGGCTTCGGCAGCGACGTGCAGCGGCGTCGCGCCCTCCGCGCCCGCTGCATTGACGTCGGCGCCCTTGCTCAGCAGGAGCGCGACCATCGGCTCGCTGCCCTCGCGCGCGGCGAGGCGATGCAGCGCCCCGTCGGTGTGCTCCTCGGTGGGGTCGGGCGGCGCGCCCTTGTCGAGCAGGAGGGTGACGAGCTCCTCCCTGCCCTGCATGGCGGCTTCGAGCAGCGGGGTCTCGCCGTATTCGTCGCGCCGGTCGACGGCCGCGCCTCGGGCGAGCAGGAGCCCGACGGTGGCGTGGTCGCCGGCCCGTGCCGCCTCGTGCAGCGGGGTCTCGCCGTCCTCGTCCCTGGCGTTTACGTCGGCGCCGCGGTCGAGCAGCAGGGCCACGACGTCCCGGCTTCCGTTCCTGCCGGCGGCGACGTGGAGCGCTGTTTTCCCGTGCGAGCCCCGGGCGTTCACGTCGGCGCCCTTGTCGAGCAGGAGGCCGAGGACCTCGGCCCCGCCCGCTGTGCGAGCGACGCCGTGCAGCGGGGTGTCGCCACCCGAGACCTTGATGTCGGCCCGGGCTCCCTTTTCGAGGAGGAGCCGGATGACGGCCGGATCGCCGGCAGCCGTCGCGTCGTGGATGGGCATCTCGCCGTAGCGGTTCCTCGCGCTGACGTATGCCCCCTTCTCGATGAGGAGCCGGACCACGTCGACGGTCCCCCGGTTCCCGGCGGCATAATGGAGCGGGGTCTTGCCGAACGCGTCCCGGGCATTCGGGGCCGCTCGCGCGGCGAGCAGGAGCCGAACGATCTCCAGGCGGCCCTCGCGGGCCGCGAAATGAAGCGCCGTCCGCTGGTACTTGTCCGTCTTGTTGGCGGGCGTGTGCCAGGCGAGGTGCGCCCGGACCTGGTCGACCGTGCCCGTTTCCGCGGCCTGGTGGATGTCCATCGTCGGGCGGGGGCCGCGTTCGGCCCGTGTCGTCGGTTTCGGCTCCTCCTCCCCGTCTGCGCCGGGCTCTTCCCCGGAGCAACCGGCAAGAGCCGCAACCAGGGCCGGGGCCAGCAACCAGCGGGTCCTCATGCCTGTCTCCCGTTCGGAATCGCTGCCGAAACTCGCTCCCGCATTGTAGCGCAAGGAGCCGCGCGATGGAATCAAAACGGAGGGTCCGCCGCGGGCGGTCCACGGCAGAGCCATTTGCGGTGATTGCAAGTCGTTGTGGGGACGCGGGGCATGGATGAGTTGGAAAACTTCTTACCCCAGTTTTGGTTTTGGACCGAGATTACCGGACTTACGTCGATCCGGGCGGGAAAAGTCGAAAATCGACCCCAGAAAATGCGCCAGAAATGGCGGCTCCTGTATCATAGAGATAGCCGCGTCAATCGACACCCTATCACAAAAGGAGCCGCCGATGGCAATGATACCACAAAGAGGGCCCGATGACCGCCGGAGATCGAGTCCGCGACGCCTCCAACGAGGGACATCGCAAATGCCTCCTGCGAGCTGCGCGAATTGACCGCGCCGGCCGCTGCTCCTATAATCGCGCCAGGCAGCCGTCCTCCTGAGGTCCCTCGATGAGCTCTGCACAACATCATCCCATCAAGGTGGCGCACGTGATCACCCGCTTCATCCGGGGCGGGGCGCAGGAGAACACCCTGCTGACCGTGCAGGGCCTGGCGGCCGAGCCGGGCTACCGGGCGTGGCTCATCACCGGCCCGGGCCTGGGCCCGGAAGGCGACTTCATCCCCGAGGCGCGCGACGCCGGCGTCGAGGTCATCGTCGTCGATTCGCTCCGCCGCGAGATGCACCCTCGGCTCGACGTCGCGGCCTACCGCGAGCTGCGGCGCCTCTTCGGCGAGCTCGAGCCGGACATCGTCCACACCCACAGCTCGAAGGCGGGGATCCTCGGCCGGAAGGCGGCGAAGGACCAGCGCGTCCCCCACGTCGTCCACACCATCCACGGCCTGCCGTTCCACGACTACGAGCGGCCCTGGCGGAACTGGCTCTACACGACCCTCGAGCGCCGGGCCGCGGCGTACACCGACCTGCTCATCAGCGTCGCCGACGCGATGACCGCGAAGGCCGTCGCCGCCGGCCTCGCACCCCGCGAGAAATTCGTGACCGTGTACAGCGGGATGGACGTCGCACCCTTCCTGAACGGCAGGCACGACTGCCCCGCCGTCCGGCGCGAGCTCGGCATCGACCCGAACGCGCCGGTGATCGGGGTGGTCGCCCGCATCAGCCCGCTCAAGGGCCACGAGTTCGTCATCCGCGCCGCACCCGGCATCCTCGCCCACTACCCGCACGCCCGGTTCCTCTTCGTCGGCGACGGGCACATCCGCGACGAGATGGAGCAGCTCGCCGAGTCGTTCGGCGTCCGCGCCGCCGTCGTCTTCGCCGGGCTCCGCGACTACCGCGAGATCCCCGAGCTGATCGCGAGCATGGACCTCGTCGTGCACGCCTCGCTGCGCGAGGGCCTGGCCCGCGTGCTGCCGCAGGCGCTGCTCTCCGGCGTCCCGGTCGTCTCGTACGACGTCGACGGCGCGCGCGAGGTGGTGGTGAACGGCGAGACGGGGTGGCTGGTCGAGCCGGAATCAGTCGACGGGCTGGAGGCGGCGGTGCTCGAGGTGCTGGGCGATCTGGGCCGGGCGGGGGAGATGGCGGAGGTCGGCCGTGAGATCTGCCGCCGCCGGTTCCCCGCTCGTGTCATGGTCGAGGCGATCCTCGGCCAGTACCGCCGACTGCTGGAAGAAGACCGTTCAGAGTAGCCAAAGGAGGTCTTCCCCGCTCCACCTCCGTCAATGCACGGTCGCATAGAGGCTCTTACCTCGAGGTCAGACGGCCATGCAGATCTCGGTACCCCGTCTCCGGCCCGGACGCCACGTGTTCCGGTCCAGCCTGTCGCCGGCAGAGTACGAGGCTCCGGCGGCCGGCTCCGGGCTCGACTTCCGAGGCACCATCGACGTGGTCGCCACCGCCCACAAGATGGGCGGCCAGCTCTTCGTCCGGACCGACGCACACACCACCGTCGCCATGGAGTGCGCCCGCTGCCTCGAACCGTTCATCGCGCCGCTCGCCGCGACCTCCAGCGCGCTCTACGTCCCCGAGGAGACGTTCGACCGGACCGGCTCCCGCGCCCACGCCATCGAGAGCGAGAGCGAACGGGTCTTCTACTACCGGCAGGGCGTCGTGGACCTGGGCGAGCAGGTGGTCGACTCGCTCGTCCTCGCGGCGCCGATGAAGCCGCTCTGCCGCGAAGACTGCCGCGGCCTCTGCCCCGTCTGCGGTCAGAACCTGAACGAAGGGACCTGCAACTGCTGCCCCGGCGAAGACTTCGGCCACCCGTTCCGCGACCTCCTGCGCTGACCGCCCCTCGGCGAGCCCGCCGCATCCCTGCTGCAACACGGGCTCCGCTGCTCATCTGTTCTCGCGGGCGCTTTCGCCGGCGACGCGGGCGGCCTATAATGGGGAACGAACGACCGCGTCTCCCGGAGGACCTGTCGTGGCCAAGAAGGATGCGTCGCCGCTGGAGCTCTCCGGCCTGCGGCTGTACGTGGCCGACCGCGTGAAGCCGTTCTTCGAGCGGGTCCTCGAGGAGCGGGACGACACGCTCGCCCTGCACGTGATCGGGAGCGCGGTGACCGACGACTTCGAGCCGGACCGGTCGGACATCAACACGATGATCGTGCTCAAGGAGATGGACCTCGACGTGCTCGACTTCCTCGGCCGGCTCTGCCAGGAGTTCGCCGACAGCCGCATGCGGTCGCCCCTGCTCATGACGCCGAAGGACATCGAGCGCTGGCAGCGGCTCTCGCCGATCGAGCTGCTCGCCGTGAAGCTGATCAACGTGCCCGTGTTCGGGGTCGACCTCCTGTCGGAGGCCCAGATCAGCCGCGAGGCGGTCCGCGAGCAGTGCAAGTGGGACCTGCGCCGCCGGCTGATCGACCTGAGCTGGGGCTACGTCCGAGCGGCCGGCCGGAAACGCGAGCTGACCGAGCTCCTGCACGAGTCGGTCATCGGCCTGGCGCCGCTCGTCCGCGGGCTGCTGTACTCGCGCGGCGAGGAGCCGCCGAGGACCGCCATGCCGCTGTTCGACGCGCTCGCCTCGCTGGTCGGCACGCCCGCGCTCTCGTTCAAGGAGGTCTACTGGATGAAGTTGCGGGAGACGCGGATGCCGGTGGCCCGCGTCCGCGCCACGCTGAAAGATTACTACCGGGCCATGGAGGCGTTGATCGACGTCGTCGACCGGATGGAACCCGCCGAAGAGTCCTGAACCGCCCTGGAGACCGGATGCGAACCGCGCGCACGTCCATCCCCTGTCTGATCGCGGTCCTCGTGGCGGCCGGCGCGAACGCCGCCGACCGGCCGGTCGTCTCGTCGCTCGACCTGCTCCTCTCGCGCCGGGCCGACGCGCCGGTGCTGCGGGCGCTGATGCAGACGGAGCCGGACGCGGCGTATTCGCCGCGCCGGCTGGCCGACGACCTCTCGCGGCTCGGCATGCTGGGCTATCAGCTCGAGCAGTTCGAGGCGCGATTCGCCCCCGAGGGAGTCGCGATCCGGCTCGCGGCGTCGGAGACCGACGAGCGGGAGCCGCCCCGCCTGGGATCGATCGAGCTGGCCGGCGGGCTCCCGGACGTCAACCGCCGCATCCGGGCCGGCCTGAGCCAGCGGCCCGCCGCCTTCCCCCGCCGCCGCCGACTCGACTACGGCCAACTGCTCAACTGGGAGACGTGGGGAGTCGAGGCGCAGTACCGGGGCCTGGGGTACCTCGACGCCCAGGTCCGCGAGGTGAAGATCGCGGTCGCCGACGGCGAGGCGGCGGTCGCCCTCGCCGTCAAAGCGGGCGAGCGGTACGCGCTGGGCCGGATCACGGTCAGCGGGGCGAAGAAGCTGGAGCTGGCGGACGTCCGGAAGGCAATCGACGTCGACGGGCATCCGCCCTGGAACGAGACGCTCCGCCACCGCATCCGCCGCCGGGCCGCCGCTTACTACCGCGAGCGCGGTTACCTCGACGCCGAGGTCGAGGTCGCGCCGGTAAAGCGCAAGGGAACCGTCGACGCCGAGCTCCGCGTGGCCGAGGGCCCGCGTATCTCGCTCAACCACGCGGTCGTGCGCGGGGCGGGCGAGCACGAGAAGAAAGTGGCCGCGCTGATCGACCTGCGGGAAGGGCAGACGGTCACGCAGCCGGAGCTCG
>JAWODX010000623.1:0-3216 GCA_046483085.1 Planctomycetota bacterium | reverse complement strand
CGAGGCGGCGCGCGTGAAAGCGGCGTCTTGCTGCCGCCCTTGGGCTGGCTCAGGACGGGTGCCCCGAGAGAGCGGCTGCGCCGCTCGGTGGGATGATTGGGACTTGCCGAGGGTGGCACAGCGCGCCCGGCGCGGTCACGGCCCGAGCAGCAGCCAGAGGAACGCGACGAGGACGATGACCGCGACGACGGCCACCCACAGCCGGCTCCCCTTCCGCCGCGCGGATGTACTTCGCGTAGAACTCCTCGAGCGGGAGGTCGTCGAGGTTCTCGTGGTCGTGGGCCTCGCGGCCGCGGATCACCCCGCGCACGAAGAGCGGCCGGCCGTTGAACCAGATCGCCTCGGGCGTCGTGCGCACGTCCCGCATGCCGAACGGCTGGACGGCGTCGATCGGCTCGTCGGCCCCGTCCACCGTCAGCGTGAGGGTATAGAGGTACGGCGAGCCCGGGCCCCACAGCTTCGGGTCGGGGATCTCGACGTCGTGCCGGGCCGGCTCGCCGGGCGCCAGCGCCAGTTCACCCGCGGCGACCGCATTGTCTGCGTCGAGAATCTGCCACGTCGCCCCGGACGAGCCGTCGGGGGCGGTGAAGCGGATCGATGCGCGCGACGCGCCGACGTCCGGAACGACGAATAGATCGTTCAGCATCCGCGCCTCTCCCGGGACACCATCCTCCCCGCATATCAGTGACTATATGCATAATGCGCCCCGGCGCAAGCTTCGTGTCAGGTTCGGATGAGGGATATGTGAGTGGCGGCCCCGCCGGGCCGGAGCCCGTCGCCGGACGCTGATAAGATCGAGGCCGCGCAGCGGACGGTCCGCCGCCACGTGAATAGGGTCCTCATCCCGTCGAGCTTGTCGCGGGGGGGCTCTCGCGCTACGTCTCCCGTTTCTCCCCTTCTTCCTCCTGCCCCTGCTCCGGCTTGGTTCGGGTCGGCGCCCGGCCGGCCGACATGGCCGCAGGGACTTCCAGCTTGACGTTCGCCTGGGCCTCGGGCAGCATGATCAGGGCGACGACAAAGCTGACGATGCACGTGACGGTGAGGATCAGCCCCTGTATCGCCGGCTTTGTATAGACCGACGCGCTGACGGTCAGGGCCATGATGACGCCCGGCAGGAGGAGCCCGGCGAAGAGCCCTTGGCGCCAGCCGAAGAGCGACATGATCCGCCAGGCGACAACGCCCAGCACCACGACCCCCGACATCACAACGGCCGCGCTGAGCGGAACGAAGTCCTGCATGAAATACATCAGCGGATACGCCCCCGCGAAGCAGCCGGCGACCAGTACCAGCAACCAGGCGTTCAGCTTCGTCGGGTCGACCGCCAGAGTCGCGACGCCGATCAGGACGCCAAAGATCAGCACGCTCAGCGGGCCGAGCCAGGTCAGCTCGCCCAGGCGATCAATCGCCGCGATCCCCAGCACGTCGATCGCGATCGGCCGGGCAACGACCAGCCGCTTGTACTCCCACGTGTACGCCGTCTTTCCGCCGGCCCGTTCGAAGCTGTTCGGCTGAAGCGACAGTTGGAGCATGCGGATGTCGCTCCGGTTGGCGATCAGCTGCGTGCGGAACAGGTCGATGATCTTCCCCGACGGCTTTTCGAGCGTGTAGATGCCTTTGCCGGTGGCGGAGTAGCAGACCGTGATCTTCGAGACGCCGGCTTCCGCGAGGGCCGGCCGCAGGACGAGCTTGTTGTCGCTCAGCCTGAAGTCCTCCACCGGCTCCCCGTTCAGCGTCACCTGCACGTCCGCCAGCGAGATGAGCTGCGGGGGCAGCGGGAGGTCGATCTCGCAGACCTGGCTCCTGGCGTTCGGCGACCTCGCCTCAATGACCGAGTCGAACTCTGCGACATAAATGGACTCAGGCCTCGCGGTCCCGACGCTCAACTTCGGCGTCAGCTCGATCTCCGCGTCGAACGATTTGACCAAGGCCTTCGGGGGAGCCGGCTTTTCCTTTCCCGGCGCGATGGCGGGCGCGGCCGCGTCCCGGTAGGGTTCCATCTTCTGCTCGAGCGAGCTGCGGACCGCGGCGAACTTGGCCGACTTCAGCGTCGGCATGAGCGTCGCCAGCCCGAACGCCACGAGCAGGAGTATCAGCCCCATGAACACGAGTTTGCCGAGACTAACGATCTTTCGTTCGTGTGAATTCATCCGCCGCTCCTCTCCCGTTGGGGGTCCGCGCTCCAATCCCGAACGATTCTACCATCGCGTCGGCCGATAGTCACGGATTCTTTCCACTTTGTCCGGCACGCACTTCCTGCCGGCACCGGTGCGGACCCCTGTTACAGAGAAAACCTGGAACTGACGCGGCAGGAGGTCAGAACAGATAGAGGTCGGTCAGCGCCCAGCGGAGCCAGTACCACTCGCTCGTCTTCTTCGCGTCCGGCCGGGCGGAGGGCTTCTCGAGCCGCCGGCGCAGCTCCGGCAGGACGAGCGGCGACGGGTGAAAGCTCGTCGCCCCTGTGCTGCTCCCCAGCTCCTGGGCCGAGAACCGCACGAATGTCTTCCGGTTCTGCTCGTGGACGAGCCGGAGCACGCCGCCGTACGTCAGCTCGACGCCCGCCGGGAGCACGGCGGTCAGTTCTTTCGGCCTGCCGCGCGAGAACGGGACCGTGATCGTGCGGACGGCGTCGTCGCCGTCCGCCGGCGTGACGAGGAGGTCGAACGGGCCGAGCGAGCCGTCGAACGCGGCCGGCGTCTCGCCGCGAATGACCTGGAACGCGTCCCCCTTCTTCGCGGTTTCGAGCTTGAGCGCCATCGGCTGGCCCTTCGGGAACGCCGTGGCAAAGGCCTTCGCCAAGCGGCCGCCGCCGAACCCACGCTTCGCCCCGCGGCGCCAGTCGACCCGCTGGATCACCGACGGCCCGGCCTTCGAGCGCATGAAGTGACGGTAGTGCCTGGGGCTTCGGAGGAACGGGTCGAGCTTCTTCTCGAGGATTTCCGCATGCCACGAGTCATACGTTTTCGACAGCGTGGCGACGAGTTCGCGGAGCGTCTTCCGCTCGGCCTCGGCCCGCTCGGCGGCCGGCGGCGAGTCGAGGCACCACTCGGTCAGGTCCCGCCAGGCCAGGTTGACCAGGCAGAGCGACCGCTGCTCGGTCTCGAGCGCGGCGCGGATCTGCTTCGCACGCCCCGCGATGCCCTCCGGCCGGTCGCCCTCGATGAACGTCAGGAAGTACGTCGCGCCGGGGTCGTCGGGCAGCGCCTTCTTCAGCCCCGC
>JAWODX010000615.1:0-8054 GCA_046483085.1 Planctomycetota bacterium | reverse complement strand
CGCCGGCGCGGCGGCCGTGGCCGTCTGGCGAATGAGCTCGAAGGAGCCGGCGGTCGCCCGGCACGACCGGGCGGACCTCCAGCGCGAGGTCGGCGCCGAGGTCGCCCGCGTGACGGCGGATCTGTTGGCGTCGAATCCCGGGCCCGTCGCCGTGCTCACGATGATTCCGCAGAGGTCCGGCGCGTATGCCGAGCAGCTCGAGGCATTCAAAGGCGTTCTGGCGGAGGAGGGCGTCGAGGCCCAGGTCTACGACCCGAGGTCGGTCCATCTGCGCGGCGACGACCCGTACATAGACGGTTTCGAGCCGATCCTCGAGGAGTCGGGACCCGCGGTACTTGTCGGCCTGGTACACGGCGGGCTGGACGTGCGGCAGGTCGGGCCGGCCCTCCGGAAGTTCATCGACACGGGCGGCCGGCTGGTTCTCCTGGGCGATATCTACAAGGCGGAGGGCACCGTCCAGGACTGGATTCGGGGGGGCAAGGCGGTCGTGGTGGCGAGACACGCCGGGGCGCTCGGCCACCTGGCGCCCAGGGCGCGCACGCTCGACCCGGGCACGACTCCACAGGAGTACGTCGACAAGTACTACACGGTGCTCACGTCGGAGAACATCGCCAGACATCTCCGCCCCTGAATCCGTCCGCTGGTCCATCGCTCGGAATGGCCGGAAGGCTGGCTTGCCCGGCCGCTCGGATCGGGGTAGAATCGGCGCTATGTTTCCGGAGATCAGTCGGGTGGTTGCGGAGGAGATGCCATGTTGAAGCGGATGGTCGTGCTGTCGATGGCGGTCGGGCTGTTGGTCTCGGGCGTGGCGTTCGGGGCCGAGGCGAAGGTCGAGGTGCGGGGTGTCCGGATCGTGGGTGAGGGGTACGGCGGCAAGAGGAACACCGAGCTCCGGCCGTTCAACTGGAGCGAGGGCACGCAGGTCGTGCTCCTGCTGCAGGCGCCGGGCGGCGGGCTGCTCGACTTCGACGAGGACGCCAGCAAGCTGGAGACGTTCGCCGATGACAAGGGCACCGACCTGCTCAAGGCGGAGAAGGACGCGCGGTTCGGCCGAAAACCGGGATTCGGGCATTTCAATAAGGTGAGCAAGGACGGGAAGGCGTCGATGGTGACGCTGGAGAGCACGCGTCTGCCGGCGGCCGGCGCCTCGGAACTCAAGCTGGCGGGGAAGCTCGTGTTCCGGTCGGCCACGACGAAGAAGACGTACGAGCAGAAGGGCGTGGCTTTGAAGGCGGAGACGGCGATCGACTTCGAGCAGGTGCCGATGAAGGTCCAGAAGGTGGGCAAGCCGAAGTGGGGGAACGATCCGCTCGCCGTCACACTGGAGACGACCGCCGATCCGATGTGCATCGCCGAGCTCAAGTTCGTCGGCGCCGACGGCAAGGAGATCAAGAGCCGGATGCGCAGCCGGATGCACTCGGGGAACACCTTCCGGCACACGTACAACCTGAAGAAGAAGGCCGACAAGGTGACCATCGAGATCGACTACTGGACCGACATGAAGAAGGTCGAGGTCCCGTTCTCGGTGGCGGCGACGCTGGGACTGTGACGCCTTGCCGGGGCGGGCGGTTTGACCCCGAACGGGCCGCTGATATACTGAGGAGAGACGAGACTGGCCCGGCCTTTTGCCCACACCGACGCATGGGATGCGATCGACCGCCCACCTCCCGGGAGACCTCCGCCGATGAAATATGCCATGTCCCTTCTGCTGGCCGCAGCGCTTCTGTGTGTACCCGTGGCGTTCGCCGTCGAGGTGCCGGTCTCGGTCCGTGAACCGGCCGGGATCGCCCGGCCCGACCAGCCGGCGACCGGGGGCGTCCCGTTCAAGCCCGGCCAGGTGACCGACGTCGGCAAGCTGGTGCTGAGCGACGCCGACGGCGACGCCGTGCCCGCCCAGTTCACCGTGCTCAACAAGCACACCGACGGCTCGGCCCGGTGGGTGCTCGTCGATTTCCTCTGCACCGTTCCGGCGAACGGGACCGCGACGTACACGCTCCGGACCGGCGCGAAGAACCCGGCGCCCGCGACGCCGCTGGAGATCACCGAGAAGCGCGGGGCCGGCACAGTCGTTGTCGATACCGGTGCGGTCGCGTTCTCGGTCGTGACAATGGGCCCGTCGCTCCACCCATTCATGAATATCCGGATCGATGGGCAGACGGTGGTCGAGGACAGCGGCCTGGAGCTTCTGAATTGCGAGCTGGCGGAGAAGACGGTCGGCACGGGCCGTCGGCAGCGTAAGCAGGCCACGCGGAAAGAGGGCGGCGAGGTGTACACGTGCGCCGCTGCGGCGCCGCGGCGGGTCCGGTGGGAATACCGCGGGCCGGTGCGCGCGACGCTGCGGCTGGACGGCGACTACAAGGGTGAAGGCGGGCCGAGGTTGAGCTACACCACCCGCGTCACCGCCTGGGCCGGCTGCCCGTCGATCCGCGTCGAGCACGCGATCCGCAACAGCCATCCGGCGGAAGGGAACGACGCGTTCATCAAGCGGGCGGCGCTGACGCTCGACCTGGGCATCGACGCGAAGCCGCAGGGTACGGGGCTCGACTGGTCGGCGGGCGGCGACGGGACCGTCGGCCTGCTCGTCCAGAACCGCCACACGGGCGGCATCTACCGCGGGCCGGGGACGTACCTGCGCTCGAAGTTCGGCTGCGGCTGGTCGCGCGGCTGGAAGGGGCTGTACGGGCAGCAGGTCCAAGGAGAAAAAGCGTTCGTCGAGATCGTCTCGAAGGGGCCGACAGTCAAGAGCAAGAAGGGGGCGCTCGGGTTCACGCAGGACGGTGTGTTCGTCCTGGCCGACCGCTCGCACAAGGCGTCGGAGATCTGGCTCGACGCGTATACCGGCAAGCGGGATGCGAAAACGAACGAGGCCCGCGCGAAGGCGTTCCGCTCGCGCCTGTGGCTCGTCGCGCCGGGCTCGTGGTACAGCGAGGCCGAGGGTCTGGGCCTCGGGCACTTCGGCACGCTGGCGGACGAGAAGGCGACGTACGAGGAATGGGGCTGGAAGGACACCGACGAGTTCAAGCCGCCGTCGCTCCCGCACGACCCGTTCGCCTACGTCCCGCGCGAATCCATCCACGACGTGAGCGAGGACGATTGCGCCGAGGGCTACCTGCTCCAGTTCCTGCGCACGGGCGACCGCGGCTTCCTCGACTGGGCGCTCGCCTGGGGCGACTACTACCGCTGCCACGCGATCTACCGGACCGACTGGGGCCCGCGGTGGGGCGTCGAGGCGCCGAAGGGCGAGCGCCCGGCGAAGGGACTCCGCTTCCATTGGTACGGCCCGCACATGTATAGCTGGGCCGATACCCGGATGCACCGCTGCCATCACTACGGCCGCGGCATCTTCGACCTCTACCACGTGACCGGGCGGGTCGACCTGCTGGAGGCCGGGCTCGACCTGGCGAACCAGATGGACTACCTGGTGACGCGGAGCAAGCCGGGCGGCGGGTTCAAGTTCGGCCGCGCCTGGGGCCGTGCGTTCCTCTCCGTGCTCAGCGCGTGGCAGGCGACGCGCGACCCGAAGTGGAAGAAGGCGGCGCGGCACGGGGCCGCCTGTGTGCTCAAGGCGAAGAACTGGAACCCGGACCTGCAGATCTACATGCAGAGCCTGGGGATCAAGAACTCGTACTTTGCCCGGGCGTGGACGAAGGGGCACTTCGACCTCGAGTCGAACCCGCGCTGGAAGAAGATGCTCGAGAAGCGCTCGATCCCGAAGCGGATCGACGCGTACCTGACGAAGACAGGGACGACCTGCCGGTACGACCGCGGGCGGATCATCGCCCGGCGCGGCGACCGCGAGTGGGAGGTGACGTATCTGACGCAGGTGTTCGAGCTCTCCGCCTGCCACGTGGGCCTCGCCCGCTACGCCCGGCTGTTCGACGACCGGGCGATGGTCGAGCGGCTGTGCGCGCTCACCGAGGGGGTGAACCGGCACTACTGGTCGGACAAGTGCCACTTCATGATCGGGAGCCCGTGGTTCGGCTGGCCGGACGAAGGGGAGGTGCTCGACCCGGCCGACTGGCTGCCCTCGCACGACAAGTGCCCGGCCGACGGCGGCGGAAAACACAGCGGATACTCCACGCGGTACACCGCCGACATGTTCGCCCGCTGCTACTCGTTCACGAACGACCCGAAATGGCTTCGGCTGGCGAAGCGGAGCTGGAACCGCGGCAGCAAGCGGCTCTATCAGCGCCGCAAGCAGTGCGCCGCCGACGACGAGATCGGCCCCTGGGCCTACATCCGCGGCGCACACAACAACACGCTCACCGAGTGCTCCGCGCGCCTCTTCTACGAGGTGCCGCCAGCGAACGAACAATAGGTCCCATAGGACCTATAAGGCCGTCTAGCAGAACTCTGGTGGAGCAGGCATTCTTGCCTGCTGCGCGGCAGACAGGAATGTCTGCCCCACCGTTTTGTTAGAGCTGCTAAGACCTATTGAGAGGAAACCGCGTTGAAGAACATCCTCCTCTTCTGTTCCGACCACATGCGCCACGACGCCCTGGCGTGCAACGGGAACTCGTTCGTGAAGACGCCGAACCTCGACCGGCTGGCGGCCGGCGGCGTCCACTTCGCCAACTCGTTCACCCCGAACCCCATCTGCGTCCCCGCCCGCGCCTCGATGACCACCGGCAACTACTCGCACAAGGCGACCGGGACGAAGAACAACAGCGGGCGCATCCACGACGACCAGCCGAAGCTCGCCGAGCATTTCAACCGCCACGGCTACCGGACCTACGCCATCGGCAAGCTGCACTACGTCCCCTACGCGCCGCCGGACGAGCCGCGGCTGCTCCACGGCTTCCAGTACTGCGAGCTGTGCGAGTCGGGCCGCATCCTCCGCAAGTACGATCCCGAGGGCAAGCTGCGCGGGCTGGAGGACTTCCACGACTACCTGTGCGACGTCGGCTGGGCGGGCTACGAGCGGGCGCACATGATCGGCAACAACGACATCCACCCGGCGCCCAGCCCGCTGCCCGCGAAGTACCACGAGGAGGCGTGGGTCGCCGACCGGACGATCGCCGCACTCCGGCGGCACCTGGACGAGCATCCCGACCGGCCGTTCCTCGCCTGGTCCTCGTTCGCCAAGCCGCACTCGCCCTACGACCCGCCGCGGCCGTGGGACACGATGTACGATCCGCGCGAGCTGCCCGAGCCGATCGGCGGGCTCTCGGACCTCGAGGGCCGCGACCGCGAGCTGACCCGCCGGCCGCCGCGCTACGGCTGGGACCGCGTCTCGCCCCAGGCCGTCCAGGTCGCCCGCGCGCACTTCTTCGGCATGGTCTCGTTCCAGGACCACCAGGTGGGCCGGGTGCTCGACTTCCTCGACGAGGCCGGGCTGGCCGACGAGACGATCGTCGCGTACATGTCCGACCACGGCGACCTGCTCGGCGACTTCGGCAACTTCTTCAAGTGCTCGATGTTCGACGGCTCGGCCAAGGTCCCCTTCGTCTGGCGGGTCCCCGGGCTGGCCGACGGCGGCGAGACGCGCGAGCAGCTCGTCGGGCCCATCGACCTGCTGCCCACCCTCGCCGGGCTGACCGGCTGCGAGATGGACCAGGAGGTCGACGGCGAGAACCTGGCGCCGATCCTGGCGTCCGGCGACGCCCCGGGCCGCGAGTTCTTCATCTCGCAGACCTGGGACCGCCCCGAGCAGAAATACATGGTCCGAACGCGCGACCGGAAGTACGTCTACTGCGAGGAGGGCGGCACCGAGGAGCTGTACGACGTGCGGAACGACCCCGACGAGCGGCGGAACCTGGGCGGCGACCGGCCGGACGAGGTCGACCGGCTCCGCACGATCCTGATCGACTGGTGCGAACAGAACGGCGACGACGAGATGGTCCGCGACGGCGAGCTCGCCGAGGCGCCCGTCGTCCGGGAAGAGTCGTCGTTCAACGACCGCATCATGGGATGGCGCTGGTATTGACGAGCAACAGGTCCGATGGGACCTATAAGGGTCTATCTCAATAGTCGGTGGGGCAAGCATTCTTGCCTGCCAGATCGCGGACAGGAATGTCCGCCCCACCCTGTGAGATAATTTCCAAGAAGAGGGGAAACCGGCCGCCGGAACGGAGGGAAACGATGAACAGAACCTTGGTGGTGTGCGCGGTGCTGCTGGCGGGCGCCGGCGCGTTCGCGATGGAGAAGCTCGGCCTGCCCATCGAGGTGACGGCCCGCGAGCCGGCGGGCGTGGCGTGGAAGTCGGCGCCGATCTGCGGCGGCATCCCGCTGCCCTGGGGCGTGTACAAGAACGACCAGGGCTTCGCCCTGTTCGCGGGCGACCAGGAGGTCCCGTCGCAGACGCTTCCGCTCGTCGTCGACGAGAAGGGCTACCTGCGCTGGATCCTGCTCGACTACCAAGTCGACCTCGCCCCGAACGAGTCGAAGACGTTCACGCTGAAGGCGGTCGATCCGAAGGCCAGGCCGCCGAGCCCGCTGAAGGTCAGCGAGACCGACAAGGGCGTGACGGTCGAGACCGGGGCGATGACGTTCACCATCGCGAAGGACAAGCCGTTCTCGCTGTTCAGCAGCGTGTCGGTCGGCGGCAAGCCGGTCGTGGCCGGCGGCGAGGTCAGCTACACCGACATCACGAAGGACAACCCGGTCCGCCACGTCGCCGACAAGCCGGCGAGCATCGTGGTCGACTACAGGGGCCCGATGCGGACCACGATCATCGTGCGCGCCCCGTTCCAGGACGACGAGAAGACGAAGCTGATGGCGATCGCCCGGATCACGGCGTGGGCCGGCCGGAGCGACGTGCACGTGAAGTACTCGCTCGCCAACTCGAACAAAGAGCACTACACGTACCGGATGATCCAGGACTCATCGATCACGCTGACGCTGGCGGGCAAGCCGGCGAAGACGCTGATCGGCGCGACCGAGCCGCAGACCCTCGACGGCGGCGCGAGCGTGACACGCGGCGCCCGGTCGATGGCCGGACGGCGCAAACCGCGCGAGGGCCACACCAAGGTCGAGCAGGCCGGCAAGAGCGCCTGGCAGGCCGACGGGCGGAAGGAGAACTGCCACGGCTGGATCGCCGCGCAGACCGGCGCCGGCGCCGTGTTCGCCTGCGACCGCTACTTCAACGCCGACCCGCCCCGCCGCATGTCGACCGAGGGCGGCGCGCTCACCCTGTCCGGCGTGATCCCGCGGTTCGACGGCCCGGGAGGGCCGGCCCACATGTACGCGAAGCACCGCTGGCTGATGGACTGCTCGCATCTCGACTCGCAGTACGTGATCGATTTCGCCGCACCGGCCGAGATGAAGGCGCTCGACGCCCGGGCCGAGGCCGCGCGGTACCCGCTGCATGCCATGGCCCCGCCCGCCTGGTACTTCGAGACCGAGGGCCTGTCGGTCGGCAAGTTCGGCACGCAGGAGGACGAGCTGGCCGCGTACGACACTTGGGAGTGGAAGTACGACAAGAACCGCGCGCCGAAGAGCTGCCGCGACAACCGCCGCTACGTCTGGGGCGAGGACAACCACTACGAACTGGAGGAAGACGTCGTCGAGTCCATCCTCCTCATGTACCTGCGGACCGGGAGCCGCGATTTCTACAACACCGCCGAGGCGTGGGCGAACTACGAAATGGCCCTGCGGCAGTGGCGGACCGACGACTGGCGCTGGCGCGACGGCGGCGTGTGGTGGACCGGCGGCGGCCCGGTCGGCAACCGCCCCACGCGGTCGAAGGACCCGGTCACCGGCCGCATGCATTTTTTAAAGTGTATTGGATGACGGCGTGCCTTTTGCATAATGAGCCTACGAGTTACACATGTGTGGCCAGGTTAATCCCATTTCCCCAAAAAAGAAAGGGAAATTAAAAAAGCTAAAAAACGGTTAGCTTTCGAAGAGATGTTCTGGTTTCAACTTCAAAACATAAAAAAGAAAAAAGAGTGGAAATTACAAAAATCCGCCCCTCCAATTATCCTTTCATGTTCACAATCAGGTCCACTTCTTCGTTGACAATCGCGCCCACAATGTTCGGACGCCCTTCTGTCACCTTGTTGACCACTTCACACTCAATGCCGTGGCTCTCCAGTGTTTTGGCGGTGCCACGC
>JAWODX010000588.1:0-10204 GCA_046483085.1 Planctomycetota bacterium | reverse complement strand
ACAACGGGGTCCGGGTGAAGACCCACAGGCCGGCCAGGGTGACGAGGACGAGGAAACTGCTCACCACAAGCCAGCGCCGGGTGCTGACCACGCGGAGGTAATCGCGCAGGGTGGTCTCGGGCGCGTGGAAGGTCCGCGGCGCGGGGCCGCCGTTATCCGGCATCCGGGTGCCGCCCGCGTCTGAGGTGTGGTTCGGGCGCATCGAGGTCACCTGCTGCTAGTTGTTCAGGTTCCAACCGACGCCGATGTGGAAGATGCTCTTGAACCCCTCCCACAAGGTGAGCCAGACGCGCCGGCCGGTGGTCTGTCGCACTTCGAGGATGTCGTCTCCCTGCAGGTAGATGTCGGGCGCTTCGCGGTCGGTAATGGCCTCGATGTCGACGGGGATTTCCTGGGGGCCGCGCCGGACGACACAGGCCGAGGGCGAGGCCTCCGGGGTCACCAGCCCGCCGGCCATGGCGAGGGCCTCGAGCGCCGTGGTCCGATGCTTCAGGTCGTAGGCGCCCGGCTGGTGCACGTATCCGTAGACGAAGAACTTGTCCGCCTTCGGCACGTGCACGACGTCGCCGTTGCCGAGGACAAGGTTCAGCTCCTGGTCGCCGAGCCGGAGGAGGTAGTAGAGGTCGACGGTGATGATGTCCTTCCCGTCGCCGGCGGCGCGCGTCCCGGCGGGGTCCGCCTTGAGCACGTGGCAGCGCTGGCCGGCCAGGTCCGACAGCCCGCCCGCCAGGGACAGGAGGTCGACGAGCCGCGTCACGTTCTCCTGCAGGGTGTACATCCCCGGGTCCTTGACGGCGCCGGTGATGGAGACGCGTTTGCTGCGGAACTCGCGGATGACGACGCTGACGCGCGGGTTCTTGATGAAGTCGCCCTTGATCAGGGCTTTCTCGATCAACACCCGGACCTCCCGCACCGTCTTGCCGGAGACGTTGAGGTCGCCGATGAGGGGCAGCGAAATGATTCCCTCCTGGGAGACGCGCGGGGCGAGGGTCTTGGTCTGTTCGGCCATCTCCCACTCGAAGACGCCGATCTCGAGCACGTCGTTCGGGCCGATCTGGTAGTCCTCCGTGCCGAACGGAAGGGCCGCGAACGTCTTCGCGGCCAGCTCGCGGTCGCGGGCGCTGGAGATCGACGGCGGCACGGGCGCGGCCTGGGCGATGGCCGCCTCGTTGACCTGCTTGCTTGCGGAGCTGCAGCCGGCGGCCAGAAGGCCGACGCAGACGAGCAGGACGGCAGTGGTCTTCCAATTCATGTTCCGATCCCCAGGAGTGTCAGAACAAAACAGCCGCCACATGTGTCTTGGCGCCAACGAGAGAGAACAAAGAGAAATGGGCCGCCATTCCTCCTGCGAATGGCGGCCCATCGTATTCAGAAGGCGGCTCTGTATCCGTCACGCTGATGGCCACTCTCTGCGCGGCGAAAGGACTGGTCCGGGCGGCGCCCGGTACCCGTGATCTCACTCCTCTTCCGGGCAGGTGTGGCCGCCGCCGCCGCCGCCGCCGCCGCTCGTCAGCAGGAGGAGAATCCCGCCAACAACCACGGCGCCCCCGATGATGAAGGTCGTCAGGGAGGGCAGCTTGACGGCCTCCTCGGCCTCGCCGGCCGCGTATTTCTTCTGGGGGGGCAGGATGATCATCGCCGAGTCGTGCTCAGCTTTCTTGCTCACGGCGAAGGGCACGTAGGCGCGGTTCGCCACCTTGAGCCGGTAGAGGCCGGCGTCCAGTCCATCGAGCGTACACACCCCCTCCTCATCGGCGATGAACGTTCTCATCCCCTTCCCGGCCTTGGTCTCCAGCTCGACCTCGGCCTTGGCCAAGGCGGTCCCGTCACTGTCCCGGACGGTGACCACCGCGCGGCCGGGCTTCAGCTCCAGCCGCTCTGCCCGCACCGCCGCCGACGCGCACGGGGCCAGGAACATCGCCACAGCCGCGACAACCGCTACGTACGACCTCATATCTCCTCCCTTCTCCATGGACGGACAAAAAAGCCAAGAGCCGTCCCACAGTCGACTCACAACCGCGTGCGCCCTTGCCCATTTGGCGATGAATTAGAGCATACGGCGCGGTGCAAGTCAAGCGCTATTCACAAGTTTTTTGCCAACGCCGGCCCCAGATCGGCTCTGGCACGCGTCAGCGGCCTGCTCGCGGCGAGCCGGGCGGCTACGGCGGGCCGTGATGGGCGCCCCCGCCGTCGCCGTCGTGAACGGCCACCGGCACGGCGATCGCCACCGCCACCAGCCCGGCAATCACCCAGGGATTCGTCAGCCAGGCCAGGTGGAACGCTTCCTTCGGCTCGCCCGCCGCGTAGTCCTCCTCCGGGGGGAGGATGACCAGGAGCGAGCTGTGCTCCGCCTCCTTGCTGACGACGAACGGGACGTAGGCCCGGTTCGCCACCTTGAGCCGGTAAGAGCCGGGCTCCAGGTCCTCCACGGTGCACGTCCCCTTCTTGTCCGCCGTGAATGCCTTCACCAGCTTGCCGGCCCTGGTCTGAAGCTCGACCTCGGCCTCCGGCAGCGCGGTCGCGTCGCTCTCGCGGACGGTCACCACCGCCTTCCCGGGGTTGAGCTCCACGCGGCCTACCCGCCCCGCCGCCGAGGCGCACGGCACCAGGAACATCGCCACCGCCAACACAACGGCCACATACGACCTCATGCCTCCTCCTTTCCTCGCTGTACCGCTGTCCACCTCGTCAGGCCCCATTGAGACCGCTCCCTCAAACAGCGTTCGCCGTCCCGGCGAGCGCCCGAAGCGTCGCCCTGGACACGTATTCCACGTCTTCTGCGCGCAGCCCGGGATAAAGAGGGAGCGTCAGCTCCCGGGCCGCCAGCGCTTCGGTTCGCGGCAGGGAGGCGTTCGCGGCGGCGAACGCGCTCAGCCGATGGACGGGCCGGTAGTGGATGCTGGTCTGCACCCCGGCCTCCTCCTTCATATGCTGCATCACGCCGGCACGGTCACACCCGTTCGGCAGGAGCACGGGCAGGATGTGCACGGCAGTGTGCGGCCAGTCGGGCCCGTCGGTCCGATCGACGAACGGGACGACCACGTCGGTCCCTTCGAACGCGCCCGCGTAGCGGGCGAAGAGGTCCCGCCGGCGGCGGAGCCCGTCGTCGAGCTTTCCCAGTTGGGCTCGCAGGAGCGCCGCGCGGATCTCGTCGATCCGATAATTATACCCGTGAAGCAGCACGTCATACGTGAACGCATGCCCCCTGTGCCGATCCAGCGTGAGCGAGGTCATGCCATGCGAGCGCAGCAGCGTGAGGGTCTCGGCGAGGTCGTCCCGGTTGGTGACCACCGCCCCGCCCTCGCCGCAGGTGGCGTTCTTGTTCGAGAAGAAACTGAAGCAGCCCGCGTCGCCGATCGTGCCGCACCACTTCCCGCCGTGCGTGGAGAAGACCGCGTGCGCGGAATCCTCGATCACGGCGAGGTCGTGCTCGCGGGCCAGGGTCATCACGTCGTCCATCCGGCCGGGAAATCCCGCGTAGTGGACCACGAGGACAGCGCGGGTTCGTTCGCTCACGCGGCGCCGCGCATCGTCGACGTCGACATTGAGATCGTGCGGGCCGATGCTCTCGCAGAAGACCGGGGTCGCGCCGGTATAGCAGATCGCATTGGCGGTGGCGACGAAGGTCAGGGTCGGGCACAGAACCTCGTCGCCGGGCCCCAGGCCGAGCGCCGCGCAGGCCATGTGAAGGGCGGCGGTGCCGTTGGTCACCGCCAGGCAGTGCGCCACGCCCAGCCGCTCTCGGATCTCCGCCTCCACCGCCGCCGTCTCGTCGCCCATGGTCAGCCAGCCCCGGGCGACCGGCGCGGCGACGGCGTCGAGTTCTTCCCTGCCGAACTCGGTATCGAACAGCGGAATCTTCCAGCTCACAGCGGCCTATCCGAAAAAGCGGTCCCGGTGTTCCTCGAATACCCGGCTGGCCTGCTCGTAGTCCTCGTGCCGGCCGATGTCCAGCCACAGCCCGTCGAACGGCGCGACCCGGACGGGGATCTCCCGGCGGATCACCTGCTCCATCAGGTCGTCGAACCCGAAATACGTGTCGGCCGGGATGTGGTCGAGCATCTCCCGGTTCATCGCGTAAATCCCCATGCTCACGGAGAACGTCTTGACCGGCTTCTCCTGGAACCCGGTGACCTGCCGCTGGCCGTCGAACTCGATCACGCCCAGCGAGATGGGGACGGCCTTCTCGCAGACGGCGACGGTCATCGGCGCGTCCGACGCGACGTGGCCGTCCATAAACCGACGATAGTCGATGTCCGTCAGCAGGTCGCCGTTCATCACCAGGAACGGCCCGTCCAGCCGGTCGACCCGCGTCAGCGGGCCGATCGTTCCCAGCGGGGTGTCTTCCACCACGTAATCGATGTGCGCCCCGAACGCCGACCCGTCCCCGAAAAACGACCGAATCAGGTGGGCCAGGTGGCCGATGGTGATCGTCACGTCGGTGAACCCCCGGGCGGCCAGTTGCCGGATCACAATCTCCAGGATCGGCATGTCGGCCACCGGCATCAGCGGCTTCGGCACGACGGTCGTGTACGGACGCAGGCGGGACCCGACGCCGCCCGCCTGGATGACGACCCGTCCGGGACGTTGGGATGAATTCTCTGACGCCCTGCTCATTGGATTGGGCACGCCCTCCACGCTCGCGGAAGAACACAGCATTACAGACTAACTATCTGTCTCAAAAGGTGGGGCGGACAGGAATGTCTGCCCCCACCGTCTTGCTGCGGCTCCTACGAGAGCTCGCCTTCACCGACTTCGACCTCCTGGCGGGGTACCTGGTCGGGCCGCTCCCGGGCCCTCTCGCGCGGCGCCTCGACCAGTTGCATGATGCTGGGCACGAGCCGGACGTCCACCCCGGCCTCCCGGCACGCCCGGACGGTCGCCCGAAGCCCTGCCCGACGGATCGTGTTCTTGAGCACAATCGCCAGCGTGGGCCGCCGGGCCTCGATCAGGGCCGGCAGGTTCTGCGTCGTGCCGACCACCTCGACCCCGGAAACGTGGTGCGTCCGCGTGATCGGGTTGTCGGTCACCACGCCCACCACATCGGTGAACTCGTCGCCCCCGTGCTTCAGCGCCGAGATCAGCAGCGCCGTCTCCCGGCCGTCGCCGACCACGAGCACGCGGCGCGGCCGGCGCGGGGCCGGCGCGGCCGGCTCTTCTTCTTCGGCCGACTCCCGCTGTTCGGCGTGGCATTTCGCCATGAGAACCAGGAGGAACAACGGTGCGTACAGGATCGTGTTGGCCACCACGGTCCCCCGGCTCAGCCCGCGGAAATCGAGGAAGAAGACCGCCGTCACGTCGCCCACGAACGCGAGCAGGAGATAGCCGACAAGCCGGCGCGTGTGCCCCGCCAGAATCTCGACCACGTTCCGGCAGACGCGAAGCCGCCAGAACAGCACCGGCGACGTCACCGTCCGAACGGCGAACGCCGCCCAGATCAGCGCCGCCACCCTCAGGGGCTCGCGGTAGAACAGGCTGGGCCACATCACCACCGCCGCCGCGAACATCGACACCGCGCCCGTGACCCCGGCCACAACCCCCCACGAACCGAGGTAGCCGATCAGCCGCCGGCGCCGCGCCCGGTCCTGCCGGATCAGCTCCAGCGACCGGTCGATCAGGTAGCTCGCCGCGATCATCGCCGTGGTCAACAGCACCGCATCCACCACGAACACCGATCGCGACAGCGCCCGGAAGTCGAGCATGACCTGCCCGGCCACGCCGGCCACCGTGCCCACCGCCACGCTCGCGCAGATCCGCATCGCGTCGGACAGCGTGAAATAGGCATGCACGCTGCGGTGGACCCGGAAATAGAGAAACACGATGAACCGCGCGATGGCCATCATGATCAGGCCGACGGCGAGGTGCGGCATGTGCCTCGCCGGAATAGTCCAGTTGAACCGCAGGAAGAAGGCCGCCGTCAGGGTCACCTCGCCGAGCAGCACCGACCCCAGCAGATAGGCCACCTGCCAGCGCCGGGTGGCGACCGTGTCCCGCGTGACCGTCCCGGTCAGGCTCGCCCAGACGCCGCGGAGAATGATTCCCAGGTCGTACCAGAGCGACTTCCGGCGGGCATACCCCGCATCTGTCTCGAGCTTCGCGGGGAGGATGTGCTCGACGTAGAACGCCTCCAGGTCCTTGCAGTCCTCCGGATACAGCTCCGATTCGTTCCGGTGCGCAATCTGGCTCGGCCCGAAAATCCCCGGCCGGACCGACAGGACCGCGTCCCAGAGCTCGCGATGCGGCTCGCCGGTGAACCGCGGCAGCTCGGGCCGCGGGCCCACGAGCGACATCTGGCCCAGGAACACGTTGATGAGCTGCGGGAGCTCGTCCAGCTTCGTCCGCTCCAGCCAGCTCCCGACGCGCGTCACCCGCGGGTCATACCGGGCGGTCAAACCCGGCCCGTCCGTGCCCACGTCGTGGAACATCTTCCGGAACTTGAACATCCGGAAGCGGCGCCAGCCCCGCCCCACCCGCTCCTGCAGAAAGAACACGGGGCCGGGGGAATCGAGCTTGATGAGGATTGCGATGGCGGCAAAGATGGGACTCGTCAGGACCAGCAGCAACCCAGAGGCAACCAGGTCGAATATCCGGACCGCCACGAACACACCACCTGTCTCTGACCCATGCAGGACAACCCCGCCCCTTCTCGGATAACCCACTATACCGACAGGGCGCGGTTCGTCAAACGATTTTTGAGCCTCGCCAGCGGCCGGCGCGTCGGGGGACACGTACCGATCCACTTCCGCTCCCGCGCAAGCGGCTTGCAGCCTTCGCCCGTCAAGCGGGCTGCCGCCTGCCAGGCCGGTACTTGTCCCCCGGGTCCGCCGCCGACGGCGATCTCCATCGCCAGATCGATGGCCTTCGAGCGGACCTCGTGGGGGGGCTTGTTCGGTGGGTCGCGGCCCTGGTTGCCCTGCAGGACCCCCGCCGGGCCCGACGCCTCCACGCGGCGTTTCAGCCGCTGGACCTGGCGGACGCTGAGCCGCAGAGCCGCCGCCTCCTGGTTCGTCATCCGCCGATCGATCGCCGCACGAATGACCTGATACCGCTGTACCTGAGCCACTGTCAGCGTCACCTCCATCTCGGACCTCCGCAAGGAATGCGGAGATCATGGTCGTACATTAGCCCGAGGGGGGGTGACATGTTCCCTTTGGAGGTAGGGGGTGACATAATCGCTTTGGCACGACAGGCTTCCTCTTCTTGGTTGACAAACCCGTTACACCGTCGTAGCTTGTGGTTACTTCAGTTGGCTGAAGTGTTACAAGGAAGGAAGGTCGGAAATCCATTCCGGACGAGGTGGCCGATGAACACTACATCGCGATCTGCAATTATTTTGCCCTGTATTTTTCTTCTCGCGGTCTCGGGTTGCGGGGCTCCGGCTTGGATCACCGGCACCGAGTTCGCCTCGAAGCCGACCGCGCGGCTCGAAGACGGGCAGGTTGAGATTACATTCGCCCTCGATCGGAAGGTCGATTACGCGGTCTATATCAAGGATGCCGACGGGCGGACAGTTCGCCATCTCGCTGCCGGCGTGCCCTCCTCGCCGACCCAGCGGCTGACTTGGGACGGCCGCACGGATGAAGGGCTCCCCGCACCCGCCGGTACGTACCGCGTCGAAGTCGCGCTCGGCCTGACGCCGAGGTGCGAGACCGTGTTCGGGGACGACCCGGCGGACCTCGGGGTCGTTCACGGCCTCGCCGTCGGGCCGAGCGGGAACTTGTACGTGATGGGGGGGGATGGCCGGTACCCCCCCCACGATGCGGCACGGTGCGCGGTTCGCCCTCTTTGGCCCCGACGGGACGTACCGCCGCACCATCCTCCCCCGACCGAGCGATCTCCCGCTCGACCGCGTGCGGTCCCTGGGCGAGGTGGTCCTGGATGGCGGCGAGCACTTCCCCCTCCGGCTGCTTCCGCAGTATGGCGGCTCGATAAACCAATCCCCGGTCGTCGCTCCCGACGGCGATCTCATCTTTGCGAACGGATCGATGCGCTACCACGCCGAGCGATATCGTTTCATTTGCGCCGACCGGATGAACCCGAAATGGCCGCGGCGACTGCTCCGGCTGGCCGCGGACGGCGGCGCACCCGACGAAGGCGTCCTCGGCCCGGTGCTCGGCAAGTTCTTCGAGGGGCGAACCCTCTATCTGGCGCTCGCCCGGGACGGCCGGACCGTATATGTGTCGGGCGCCCGGAACGCGGTGTTCAAAGTGCGCTGGGGAAAAGACGAGCGCCCCGTCTCGTTCGTCGGAACCCCTGACGAGGCGAAGCAGGGGGAAAGCTGTCTGAAGAATCCGTGCGGCATCTCGCTCGATCCCGACGGCAACTTGTATGTGGCGGACCGCGGGAATCACCGGATTGTTCGGTTCAACCCCGCCGGCGAACAGACCGGCGAGTTGAAGATCGAATGGCCCCGCCAGGTCGCCGTGCATCCCAAGACCGGCGTCCTGTACGTGATTTGCGGATATCGGAGCTACAAACTGCTCAAGTTCGCGGGCATCCGGGCCGAGACGCCGACCGCGGAACGGGCGCTGGCGTCGCGGAACCCGACCCTGGCGCTCGACGTGCGCGGCTCGGAGACCGGGCTCTATGTCGGCAACGTTTCGCACCGCGATGCGGACTCGGGTATCCGGAAGACGGCGGTCATTCGTTTGCGGGACGCCGGCGAGGATTTCGGTGATCCGATCGTCGTTACCGCGTACGCCGCCGACTGGCCGCTCAAGCCCCTGCTCGCCGGTGTGGATCGCACACGCGAGCTGGTGTATGCAAAAGTGCACGGCAGGGGATATATGCGTTGGAACGGCCGGACCGGTGCACGGCAGGGCGTGCCGATGCGCCAGCACCCAAAGTCGAACAACGCGAGCGAGATGACCTGCGGAGCGCACGGGACCATCGTGTTTCACGTCGCGGGTGAACTTGGACGGTTCAATCACAAGATCGACCCTGTCCCGTTCGCATCGAGCGGAAGTTACATCGCCCGGCTTGTCAGGGCGGACGGGGTGGTACACAGCCGCGATGTGTTTGTCGCGCCGAGCGGCACGATCTACCGCATCCACGAGCGCGGTGGTCAGAACCGGCCGATGCGGATCAGTACCGTGAAACCTGACGGGACCGCCGGGCGCGACTCGATCGTTGTGCTCGACACGCGGTCGGCGGCGGGTATTCGCGTGGACCGCGAGGGGAATATCTATATCCTCGATCACGTCAAGCCGCTCGATCAGCCGGTGCCGCCCGACCTCGAGGGCAAGGTAAAGGTCGTGCGCCACAGCCCGTTCGTCTATCATTACGGCAGTGTACTCAAGTTCCGCCCGGAGGGCGGCGAGATCGACCAGAAGTCGAAGACTGTCCCGATCGACCGCGATCTGGAGCCCGGGCAGAAACAGTTCACGACCGCCGAAGGCCGCGGCGATTTCGTCGCCGACGGCCTGCTCTGGAGCTGGTATGGTGCCTCCATGGTGCCCCCGGCCCTCGATCGCGGAGCGTATCATCCCTACAACTGTGTGTGCGTCGCCCCGCGTTTTGATATCGACGAATTCGCCCGCGTGTTCGTGCCCGATCAGCTTCGTTGTCGGATCGTAGTGCTGGACACGGACGGCAAGGTCATCACCTCGTTCGGGCGTTACGGGAACGCGGACGAGCGGAGCGGGGGCATCCGCCTCGCGGACCCGCGGTCGGTCATGGTCTCCCACGGCACGGCCTACGTCGGGGACCCGCGGAACAACCGCATCGTCCGAGTCGGCCTCGAGTACCGGGACCGCGCGGCGTGCCGCGTCGAGTGGGTGGAGGGAGCCGAGACATTGCCCCTCTCGCCGCGCATCAAGAAGCTCCGGGCCCGGATGACGGCGCTCCGAGCCGAAGTCGAGAATGTCAGCCCGACGCTGGCGGCAGAGCTCGACTGGAGTCGGCTGGCCGGGCTGGTGAACCGTCGCACGCAATCGCTGACGATGGACGACGTTCGTGCCGAGCTGGCGGTGTTTGCGCCGCGGGCGGCCCCCGACTGGCCCGAGAAGGAGGCCGACGCTCTGCTCGGTCGATACTTGGCGAGCGACAGCGCGCGGCTGCGAAATGCCGTCGCCTGGGGCCTTTCCGGCGGGCGGCTCGGGACCACCGGCCGTGCGCTGCTGGTCCGGGCTCTGAAGGACAAGGACGAGATGGTCCGGATGGCCGCCGCATATGTCCTGCTGGATCGCGACGATCCGGCGGGGCT
>JAWODX010000478.1:0-10632 GCA_046483085.1 Planctomycetota bacterium | reverse complement strand
GGGGGCGGTCGTCGCGGAGCATTCGCGGGGGGGCGCCCCGATCCGGGGGATCGGCGACCTGGCCAGCTCGCGGCTGGTCGCGGGCGGTGCGACGTACTATCAGTACCCGGCGTTCGACCATCGCGGGAACGTGGCCGGGATCACCGACGGGGCGGGCGCGGCGTCGGGGCGGTTCGAGTACGATGCGTGGGGAACGAAGCTGCGGGACGATCCGCCGCCCGAGGGGACGCGGTGTTTGGCGAACCAGTCGCCGGCCAGCTCGGCGACCTTTTCGAGCGCGCCCGGTTCCTCGAACAGGTGCGTGGCGTCAGGCACGACGTCCAGCCTCTTGGGCTCCGCCGTCAGCCGGTCGAGCGTCTGGCGGTTGAGCTGGAGGACGGTCAGGTCGCGTTCGCGGAAGGGCTTCCTCTGCCGGCCGAGGGTGTCGGCGGTCTCGCCTTCGAGCACTTTGCGCAGGAGGCTGAGCTTGGTGACCTCGACGGCCTGGGGGTCGATATCGACGCCGTAGATGTGTTCGGTGAGGATGCGTTTCCGCTCGGCGGTGCTGAGCCGCCATCCGTAGCTCTGCGCTTCTGTGGTGGCACGGCCATCCTGGCCGTGAGTCGTGGCAGGGGCATCTTGCCCCTGATTTGACTGATTCACGGGCTGGAAGCCCGTGCCACGGGTGGCAGGGGCATCTTGCCCCTGATTCGACTGACCCACGGGCTGGAAGCCCGTGCCACGCGAGCCCGTGCCACGCGAGCCCGTGTCACGCGAGCCCGTGCCACGCGAGCCCGTGCCACGCGAGCCCGTGCCACGTGACGCCGTGCCACCCGGCTCGCGGGGGCTGCGCAGGCCGCGCCAGGGCCAATCATCAAGGCCGGCTCTGTCAGGATTCGTGTACGTATAGCCCACACAGTGCGCGAGGTCATTTTCATCTCGCACGAGATGGTCATAGTACTCGGGCTGCCAAAATCGTCCTTGACGTTGGAGGTGCTGATTTGCCTGGTTCGCAGTGTAGGACTTCCAAGAGTGAAGTATGTCCGGCAGTTCATGGCCCGCCCTCGGTCGGACGACTACGTGGACGTGGTTGGGCATGATCGCCCATGCGATCAGGTCATATCGTTCGCCATCGAAGCGGAGTAAGGCCTGTTGCACGAGGTCTGCAACGTCCGGCTGCTTCAGCCAGCAGGCGCCCCGTGCTTCGTCGAGGTAGGTTTCCACCTTTTCGGAAAACAGCCGCAGGAGCCGGGCTCGCTCCGCTTGGGTGGGCTGGCGACCTGCCTCGCGCGACCGTTGCAGTATGGCGTCGCGCTCGGTCGTCCATCGTTCGACCACCGACTGCGGCAGGGAATCACCGAGCCGGAACGTCAGGAAGTACGTGCCGCCGCTGAGTGTCCAGTGGGGGAGGTAAGCTCCATCCTTCTTCACGAGGAGGGCGTCGGGGTCCGGCGCGAGAAAACCTGTTGCGCGGCCATCCTGGCTGTGAGTCGTGGCAGGGGCATCTTGCCCGTGATTTGACTGACCCACGGGCTGGAAGCCCGTGCCACGTGACGCCGTGCCACGCGAGCCCGTGCCACGTGACGCCGTGCGACGCGAGCCCGTGCCACGGGTGGCAGGGGCATCTTGCCCCTGATTTGGCTGGCCCACGGGCTGGAAGCCCGTGCCACGCGAGCCCGTGCCACGTGACGCCGTGCCACGCGAGCGCGTGCCACGAACGGGGGCTCGGTAGACCTTCCCCTTGTGCTTCTCCGGCTCGTTCGCGGTGTACCAGTCGAGATGGTGGTCGAGCAGGCGCTGGTATGCGCCGAGCAGGAACGAGCCGGAGCCGCAGGCGGGGTCGAGCACGTGGAAGGTCTTGAGCCGGCGCGGGCTCTTGCCGTCTTCGCCGTATGCCCGTGCCTTGAACACGGCTCCGTCTCCCGGGGCGGTCGGCCGCTATTCCTCGTGGTGGACCAGGGTCAGGCGGTCCTCCTCGGCCGCCTGTTTGTACGTTGCGGGCAGATGCCTCTTCACCTGTTCGCTCATCTCCTGGTCCGAGATCGCGGTGGTCCGGCCGTGCAGGTCGTACTGGTCCATCACCCACCGCATGATCTTGACCATCTTGGTCATCTTGATCCGGTCGGTGCCCCTGAGTCCGAGGAAGTTGTTGACCCAGAGGGCGATGCCGTCGGCGCCGGACTTGTCGGTGATGGCGACCTCCGGCGGCCGGTCCAGCAGCTCGGTCGTGTCGAAGATGTTGTAGACCCGCTCGTCGGCCATCAGGCCGCCGGCGTGGATGCCCGCCCGCGTCTTGTGGAAGTTGTCGCCGACCAGCGGATACCGCACCGAGATGCGGACCCCGATCGAGCGGTAGTACTCGGCGATCTCGGTGACCACCCGGGGGTCCATCCCGTCGAGCGACCCCTTGAGGCCGGCGTACTCGAAGACCGCGGCCTCCAGCGGCGGGTTGCCCGTGCGCTCTCCGATGCTCAGCAGCGTCGCGTTCAGGGCGTTCGCCCCGAACAGCCAGGCCGTGCAGGCGTTGACGAACACCTTGTGGAAATCGTTGTGTCCGTGCCACTCCAGGTTCTCGGGCGGCACGCCGCATTCGTGCCGCATGAGGAGCACGAGCTTCGGGACGCTCCGCGGCAGGGCCGCGCCGACGTACGGGATGCCGAACCCCATCGTGTCGCACAGCCGGAGTTTCGGCCGCATGTCCTCGGGCACCTGCTCGCCGAGCCGCATCAACTGCTGGACGAACGGGATGACGAACCCGAAGATGTCGGCACGCGTCATATCCTCCAGGTGGCAGCGAGGCCGAATCCCCGCCTCCAGCGCCTCCTTCACCACCGCCAGGTACGCGTCGAGCGTCTTCTTCCGGTCGGACCGCATCTTCATGAAGATGTGGTAGTCGGAGCACGAGGTGAGCAGGCCCGTCTCCTTCAACCCCATGTCCTTGACCAGTTGCAGGTCGCCGGCGTCGGCCCGGATCCAGCCGGTGACCGCCGGGTAGTCCAGGTCCAGTTCGCGGCACGCGTCGACGGCGAGCCGGTCCTTCTTGCTGTACAGGAAGAACTCCGTCCACCGGACGATCCCCTTCGGGCCGCCGAGCCGCGACATGAGCTCGAACAGATGCACGATCTGGTCTATGGTATACGGCTCGCGCGCCTGCTGGCCGTCCCGGAACGTCGTGTCGGTGATCACCAGCTCCCGGTCGGACACCGCCGACAGGTCCGCCTCGTACGTCTTCCCCTCGACCGTCTCGGTCACCGTGCCGTCGAGGTGGGTCCGCGGCGGCAGCACGTGCGGAAACGTGTCTTCGAAGAGCCGCGGCTCGTCTACTTCCTGCAGCGGTCTGAGTTCGGGCATAACAGTTCTTTCCTCAGGAGAACGGTTCGAAAATGCCGGGCGGCCTGCCCGGCCCGGACGCCAGAGCACGCCTTGTAGCAAAAACCGCCCCTCAAGTCAAAGAAAAACGGGGCGGAGGCCGACCCGGGTGCGTCAGCGGATTCTGGTCATCGACCCGCTGCGACACGTTCGTGTATCTCACGGCCCCGATCAGGATCAGGATCACGAGTACGAAAGACGCTGCCGACGGGGCCTATGAATCCGTTCGGCGACGGGGCTTCCCGGGGCGCGGGGCGCTTCGGCCTCTCCTTGGCGGCTCACGCGCCGGTCGGCAAGAAAGCGGACTGCTGCCCCGCCGGAGCCACTTAGTAACTATCTCAAACGGGCGAATCCAATGTGGCACGGGCATCCTGCCCGTGAATATCCACGGCCTGGAAGGCCGTGCCACCGTTTTGAGATAGTTTCTTAATGGATCCCCAACGACGAATGACTCAACCATCGAGCTCCGCCCGGGCGACGTCGCCCGGCACGTCGAACGTGTTCACCGCCCGCACTTCGAGTACGTTCCGGCCCGCCGACAGCGGCCAGGTGAACGCCCGCTCGACCTCGGCCCATTCGCCCTCGTCGAACCGCGCCTCGTACCGGGCCACGTTCGGCCCGGTCGCCTCGAGCAGGACGGTCAGCTCGCCGGACTTCCGCCCCGCCGCCAGGTGCAGGTTCACCGCGTTCATCGTGAAGTGGAAGTCGCCGCGGCGGCTCGTGGTGAACGCGAACCAGGGCAGCCGCTCGCGCTCGGGATGCAGCCAGCGCAGATGGCCGTCGTACTTGAACGCATAGTGCCCGTGCCCGGGCTCGTGCGGCTCCGGCGTCTCGAGCCAGTTGCTCCGCAGCGGCACGAAGAACCGGGTGAACCAGGCGACGTAGCGGACGTCGTCCTCGGGGAAGTCGCCCGGGGTGGTCAGTGGTTTCTCGCGGCCGTCCGTGTAGACCTGCCGCACCGTCTGCCGCATCTTCCCCCGGTCGCGCCCGTCCCAGACGCTCGCCAGGTCGAGCACGCTCGCCGGGACGCCGTCCACGGCGAACGTGTGGCCGCCGGACTGGTCGAACGCGACCCACTTGCCGACGTCCTCCGCCCACGCCTCGGTGATGCAGTGGCTCCAGATGCAGACGCGGGCCGGATAGCCCAGCGCGGTCGCGCACTGGACGAAGAACGCCGCCCGGTTCGTGCACATCCGATGGGTCAGCTCGGTCCGTGCGTTGTGCCAGAACAGCAGCCCGTCCCACGGCGTGTGCATGTGGAGTACGCCGTCCTTATTCCGCAGCTTCAGGCTGTCGACCCACGCGTTCAGCGCGGCGAGCTGGGCCATCCCGCGCGGCTTGCCCGCCACGATCTCGTCCAGCCTGCAATGCTCGCGCAGGAGGCGCAGGCGGTCGGTGTCGCGTGCGTGGGCGAACGGGTGCGACGGCCGGGCGATTTCCGGCTGCTCGATGCGGCAGGCGGCGGCGTGCACGCGGGCCGCCCGCTTCGGCTCGACGGTCGCCGCCACCGCCACGCCCGCCAGCCGGGGGGCGTCCGTTCGGTCCTTCGACGCCCGGAGCTCCGCCCGCCACTGGAGGAACCGGTGCTTGCCGTCCCGGAGCGACCGGCCGTTCGCCTCCCCCTGCGACAGCTCAGACGCCGCCGCCCACGCCGTCCACGTCGTCGGATCGTAGGCCGGCGTGCTGCCCAGGCGCGCCCGGAGCCGCACGCTCGTGCCCTTCGGCCGGTCGGCCTCGGCCCGCAGGCGGACGCGGACGATCCGGGCGGGCCGCGCGATCGGCATCTCGTCGGTCCGCGGCCACAGGTCGATCGGGTCGCTCTCGACCCAGCCGGCCGCCGGATGGCGGTCGAGGGCGAGCCGGACGATGTACTCGCCGCGCAGGTCGCCGGCCTGCGACAGGTGCTCGGCGTCCCACGTCCGCCCGCCGTCCCGGCTGACCGCGCTCCGCCCCGGCCGATAGCCCGGCTCGATGAGGAACTGGTACCGCGCCCCGGGCGGCGCGTGGAGCTCGACCCGGTTCGTGCCCTTCCGGAGCAGCGTCGGCCGGATCGGGATCCGGTGCCAGTCGCCCTCCCAGTACTGGCGGAACGGCTGGCCGTTCAGCTCGTAGTGCGGGTCGCCTTTCTTGAACTCGCGCTTGCCGGCCACGCCGGAGATCGGGCGCGGCAGGTTCGGCACGTACTCGTACCGCACCGGCTCACCGTTGAACGTGACGAGCATCTCCGGGCCGCGCTCGCCCTGCTCGAGGATATCGGCGCAGACGCAGAGCTCGGCCCCGCCGGCCGCGGCCGTGTCGAGCTCCAGGTCCTTCCGCACCCACACGTCGCCCTCCACGATCTCGCACGAGGCGTCGCCGGGCGCGTCGACCGTCGCCCCGATCTCGTCCTGCACGAGCTCGTGGTCGACGAGCGTCACCCCGCCTTCCTCGTGCTCGCCAACGGTCGGGCCTCGTCGGCAGGCAACGATCTCGTCCGGCGGGCACTCCGCCTCGATATTCGACGTCTGGTTCTTTGACATGTCGCCCTCCTCCAATAGCGGCGATGATGTGCGTCGCGAGCATAGCGCCTGTCTGGCGCCGCGTCAACGCAGGCGGTCTCGGCGAGCTTGCGCCGGGCTCTGTCGCCGTCTAGAATGTCTGGCCACATCCTGCCTGGAGGGCCTCGCAATGAGATGGCACATGATCTGGTTGTGCGTCGCGCTGGGGATGGTCGGCTGCTCGGCGCCGTCGGCGGGCCAGATGACCGTCGAGTGGTGGGGCAGCCAGCAGAAGTGCCGCCACCGGACGATGACCTGCGACCGCAAGGCGGACGGCCCCAGCGGGCTCCGCTACGACCTCTCGCAGATCGACGAGGGGGCCCGCGTCTATCACGCCTCGCTGCGGATGTCGACCGACAAGCCGAAGCTACCGGTGCACAAGCGGGCGTACATGGTGCCGGGCTACTACGATCCGCTCCGCATCTACGCCGAGTTCTGCCCGCGCCGGCCCGTCCGAATCTATCCGCTGCACCGGGGGGAGGACGGCCGGCCCGAGCCCGACGAAGAACCGCTCGAACTGGAGCCACCCCGATACCGCTCGTTCGACGTGACCGACGTCGTGCAGGAATGGGTGTCCGGCGACCGGCCGAACCTGGGGTTCCTGGTCGAGGACTTCGACATCTGGGTGCACTGGCAGTCGACGCTCGAGGTCTGCTACGCGGGCAAACCGAATGCCCCCCTGCCGCCTCAGCCCGAGGACCTGCGGGTCGTCCACCGCAACGGCCAGACGTTCATCACCTGGACCGAGATCGACAAGCTGATCGAGGAAGAACAGGTGCGATGGGAGATGTTCGAGGAAACCTTCCTCGAGGCGTTCCCCAAGATGAAGCACACGTGGTGGAAGTCGAAGAGCGTCCCTCGCCGCGCCGTCTGGTATCGGATCTACCGGCACACCGAGCCGATCACCGCCGCCAACCTGGCCGAGGCCGAACGGGTCGACGAGATCTATCCGCTCTCCGGGTACGACCGGCGCATCCACCAGCACACCTGCCGCGGCGAGAACTGGCAGGGGCTGGACCCCGACGTCATCGTTCCCCGATACGTGATCAGCGAGCCGCCCGACGGCGACCTGGAACCGACGGGTCAGTCGGCCAAGGGCGCGCCCGAGTGCCGCGGCGAGCAACTCCCCCTGCACACCGGGCTCTACGTCCACCAGGTCGGTGAGCCCGGCAAAGCGTACTACGCGGTGACCGTGCTCGAGAATGGCGTCGAGAATACCGTCCACTTCTCGAAAGCGAACTCGTTGCCGGGCCCGGTCGACGAAGCGGTCGGCCCGGGCGAGCCGATCCTCTACCGGGCGCTCGACCAGACCCGCCGCCGCGGCCGCCGGGTCACACCTCGCGAGAGCCAGTTCTACGTGTACTGGGCGGCGCCGCCGTACCACAACCTGCCACGCCAGCCGATGCACCTGATGGTCAGCTTCCCGGGGCCCGACCCGGGCAAGGCGGTGAAGCTGCGGAGCGGGATCCGCGACATGTACTGGAGTGAGCTGGTCGGCGGGACGCATCCCCACGAGTGGCCGAAGACCGGACGCCTGCTGACGATCATCCGCGATCTGCCGCGCAAAGAGTGCGGCGTCAACGCCAACTGCTACACGCTCCGACCGCCAGAACCGAAGAACCCGCAACCGTACTGGGACCGTCTGAAAAAGCTCCTTGTGCCGTGGGCGAAGACACTCCAGCCACGGCTGATCGGACGCTGACATCTCGAACGAAGCGGTGGGGCGGATATTTCTGTCTGGCCCGCAGCAGACAGGGACGCCTGCCCCACCAGGATCCTGTGAGTCGTTGCTAAGCAAGAAGGAGGACGCCCGATGCAAATACTGATGATCAGCGGCAGCCGCAACCCGGAGGGCAAGACGGCAAGGGCGGCGGACGCGCTGCTCGAAGGCGCCCGGTCCGCCGGAGCGGAGACCGAGTCGGTCTTCCTGCCGGAACTCCGGATCGAACGGTGCCGCCAGTGCGACGAGCGCGGCTGGGGGCTCTGCCGCAGCGAAGGCCGGTGCGTGATCGACGACGATTTCGCGCCGCTCGTCGAGAAGATATCCGAGGCGGACGCGCTCGTCGTCGCGACGCCGGTCTACTTCTCCGATCTGAGCGAGAGCCTGCGGGCGTTCCTGGACCGGCTGCGCCGGACGTGCACGCACGAGGCGGGCCGCGAACGGGTCGAGGGCACGCCGACGGTCGGGGTGTGCGTGGCCGGCGGCGGTGGCGGCGGCGCGCCCGCCTGCTGCCGCAGCCTCGAGAAGGTGCTCGGCAAGTGCTACTGCGACGTGGTCGACCTCGTCCCGGTCCGGCGCCAGAATCTCGACCACAAGGTCGAGACGCTCAAGCTGACCGGCGGGTGGCTGGCGAGCGGCGCCGGCTCGGAGTGAAGGACTGAAGGAGGGCGTGACCGTGCGTTATCGCGAGTTCGGAGACACGGGGATCGAGGTGAGCGAGGTCGGGGTCGGCTGCGGCGGCCTCGGCGGCGACCGGAAACAGGGCCTCGAACCGGCCGTCGAGCGCGCCCTGGAGCTGGGCGTCAACCTCTTCGATACCTGCGACACCTACGCCGAGAGCCGCAGCGAACAGACCCTCGGCCGCGTGTTCCAGAACCACCGGCGGGACGAGTTCGTCATCTGCACGAAGTTCGGCGGCGTCATCGAAAACGGTGAGTGGCACCGCGACGTCTCGGTCCCGCACCTGCGCAAGGCGTTCGAGGCGAGCTGTCGGCGGCTCCGCGTCGAGTTCCTCGACATCTACCTCGTCCACACCCCGCCGGCGGACCTGTGCCGGCACGACGACCTGATCGCCGAGCTCGACCGGATGGTCGGCGCGGGCAAGATCCGCGCCTACGGCGTCTCGACCGAGACCGGCGCGTTCGCGAACGAGATCTGCGACTGCAGCGCCGCGAAGGCGATCGAGATCACGTTCAACCTGTTCTACCAGGACCCCCGGCGGGCGTTCCTCGACCGGGCGCGGGCGGACGGGATCGGGATCGTCTGCAAGGCGCCGATGGCGAACGGGGTGCTGACCGACAGCTTCGTCGCGGAGTCCCTGCCGCCGGACGACAAGTATCTGGTGCGATTCGGCGAGGAGCGATGGGCGCGGCGTGCCGAGCTGTGGAAGCAGGTGCGGACGATCCTGGCCGCGAAGGGCCGGACGATGGCCCAGGGCGCGCTCGCCTGGCTGCTCGGCTTCCCCCAGGTCTCGACCGTGATCCCGGGCATCTCGTCGCTGGAGCGGATCGAGGAGACCGCCGCCGTCTCGGACATGCGCCTGACCGACGACGAGCTCGCGGCGCTCGACGCCGTCGCCGACGGGTCGCTCGTCGGCGCCGTCGTCGATTGATGTCGCGGAGAGGGCGACGCACGTCGCCGGATCCGGCCACGCCTCGCCAGAGAACTGTCGACCACGGGCACGGGCCGGGCTCATCGCCCGCCGAGCCAGCGCGGGCGGAGCCGGATGCGGCGGAAGAACGGGCTCTTCTCGGGCGGCGCGTCGACCGCGTTCGCGGTCAGACCCTCCCAGTCGACCTCGACCGGCTCGCACTCCGGATGCTCCTCCTCGTCGAACCCGCTCTCGGGGCCCCGAACGTGCTTCACGCTCTCCAGCCGCGGGCCGCGCGGCTTGATCCCGATGCACTCCCCCGACCCGGGCAGGCGGACGTACTCGAACTCGGCGGCGGGCAGGACCGCGTTCCGCGAGCGGACGCTCAGCACGTAGAGCGGGACGGCCGTCCGCTCGCCGATCCGGAAGAGCGCGGTCGGCTTGCGGCCGCGCGGGTAATCGAGCTGGACGACGTCGGCCGCCCGGACGTGTGCGGCTTCGACGAGCCCGTCCGCCAGGTCGTCCTCGACGCGCGCACGCAGCTCTTCCGCCGCGGCACGCCGGGCGAGGAACCGCCGCGTCGACGCGAGCAGGATGACGAGGGCGACGACCGCTCCGGCGACGAGGAACGCGGGCAGTGCGGGGTCCGTCTGGCCGGGGAGCAGCGGCGGCTTCGGCCGCCACAGGTAAACCGCGATCAGGCACGCCTCGGCCACGAGCACGTAGCCCAGCGTGACGGGATACCACTCCGGCGCGGTGACGGGCGCGGTCAGGCGCTCGACGGCCTCGCGCTCGTCCGGCCGGATGGGGCGCCGCTCGAACAGCGGGCCCGGCGGCTCGCTCATGGTCTTCCTTCCGCGTCGAGGCCGGTCAGCGAACGCGGCCATTATCCGGGGAGATGGATCCGGCGTCAACCGGCCGGGGCGAGGTCGATGACGGTGATGGCCGGCGGCGCGAGGAACCGCATAGGCGGCCCCCACGTCCCGGCACCCCGGCTGACGTAAACGGTCGACCCGTCGAAAGTGTGAGATCCCGGCAGCAGCGAGTCGGTCATCGCGACGAACAGGACGAACGGGAAGATCTGCCCGCCGTGCACGTGCCCCGAGAGCTGGAGGTCGAACCGCCCGACGCTCCTCGGATCGACCAGCGGCCGGTGCTTGAGCAGGACGGACGCGACCCAGCGGTGTTTCCCGGGGAGCGCCTCACCCTCGTTCAGATGCACGTCCCCGCCGGACCGCCGTAGCCCGGCCGGATCGTCCACGCCCCCGATCCAAAGCCGACCGTCGACGAGCGTGCTGCGCCCGCGCAGGAGTATGAACCCCGCTCTCTGATGGAACGCCTCCGCCTGCTTGATCCCCGTGTAGAATTCGTGGTTGCCGGTGACCGCGTACTTGCCCAGCGGCGCGTCGAGCGACGCGAGCAGCGGAGCGAGCTCC
>JAWODX010000352.1:0-26512 GCA_046483085.1 Planctomycetota bacterium | reverse complement strand
GCCGACTGACAATTCCACTTCAACATTTGTTTGCACCGGAGTTTTCCGCTCCGGTGCTTTTTAATTAGTGATCGGCAGAGACTCGCCCAGATCCGCCATCAAAAAAAAGAAAAACCTCGTTGCGCTTGACTGGTCAAGCAGATAGAATGTTTTTGACGAAAAAAAACTATCATCAACGAGGTGCACCCAATATGACACAAGGCCTATTACCTTTCAAGTACGAAGAAGAAAAAAATGAGAGCGGGATGACAGCGCTGGCCGGATTGCCCATCTATCTTGATCTTGCCAGGGTGGTCGGATTATCATCATCAATTGCAAAACATGTGAAGATACGAGAGAACAGCCAGGGTTGGACAGATCAGCAGATGTTGACTTCGTTGATACTGTTGAACCTGGCAGGCGGAACCAGTGTGGATGATTTGCGGATTTTAAATGCCGATCCAGGGTTCTGCGAGATACTGCGCAAGGCGGAACTGCACGGTCTTAAGCGCAAAGAACGCCGGGAACTGGAGAGAAGGTGGCGTAAAGAAAAGAAGCGGTTTGTTCCCTCTGCATCAGCAGTGTTCAGGTATTTATCCGAATTTCATGATGCTGAGCAGGAAAAAATCAGAGACCTGGTTCAAAAAAGCGGTTTTATTCCGGCACCCAATAACGCCCTGAAGGGTCTGGTGAATGTGAATGCAGATATATGTCAGGCATTGAACACAGCCAGACCGCATCACACCGCCACGCTGGATATGGATGCTACCCTGGTGGAAACGGAAAAAAGAGAGGCGTTATACTGCTACAAAGGCTTCAAATCCTATCAACCGCTAAACACTTGGTGGGACGAGCAGGGCATTATTCTGCACAGTGAGTTTCGAGACGGTAATGTGCCTGCCGGATATGAGCAGTTGAGAGTATTCAAAGAAGCCCTGACCTGTCTGCCGGAGAATGTTGAGACAGTAAGGTTGAGGTCGGACACTGCCGGGTATCAGCACGAGCTGTTGAAGTACTGTGAAATGGGCATGGATAAACGCTTTGGAAGAATCGAATTTGCCATTGGTTGTGATGTTACAAAGAGCTTTAAACAAGCTGTGGATCAGGTTTCGGAAACAGACTGGCGACCGGTGTATAAGACAGTGGGTAAAAGAAAAATCGAAACCGGAATCCAGTGGGCCGAGGTCTGCTTTGTGCCCAACAAGATTGGTCACAGCAAAAAAGGTTCATACCGGTATATAGCAAAAAGGCAGGCACTTGCAGAGCCACGACACCGATCGCCCGCTCGGCGCCCTTCTCGACCAGCGGCAGAACCGAGGGCTTCGGCGCCCAGAACGCGAGCAGGCCGACCGTGACAAGGAGCAGGGCGGACACGAGCACCGGCTGCCCCACGCCCTCCCGGCGCCGGTTGTGCGCGAACAGCGCGAGGACCGCGGCCAGCACGGCCGCGAACCCCGCCCACTCGAACAGGTGGGTCTTGCCGATCGCCGAGATGAGCACGAACGTGGTCAGCAATACGCCCGCCACGTTGCCCAGCGTGGACAGCGCGTAGAGCCGACCCGCCACCCCGCCGACGCCGCCCAGCCGCTCCGTCGCCAGCCGCACGGCGAACGGGGCCACCATGGCCAACAGCCCGATGGGAACCACGTACAGGACGACCGACGCGACCAGCGGCCGGAGGACGTTGATCTCCAGCCCGGGCGAGGTACGGAGCAGCGCCCTGCACAACCAGGGGCCCAGGATCGGGACGAGCAGGATGCCGATCCCCGCCGCCACCACGACCGTGGCCAGCGCCCGCATCGTCGGCCACCGGTCGGCCAGCCGGCCGCCCAGCCGGTACCCGACCGCCAGCGCCCCGAGAAACACCGTGATCACGCTGCCCCACACGAACACACTGCTCCCGAAATACGGCGCGATCTCCGCCCCGCCGATCACCTGCAGGCTCATCAACACCATCCCGCAGGCGAACACCAGCGGCCGCAGCCCGGGCACCCGGCCCGCCGAGTCCGCCGGCGCACGCACCACCCCCCGGCTCGACACCGGCGGCCCCGCCGCCGCCAGGGTCCGCTGCAGATACAGACAGACCAGCCCGACCAACCCGAGGACCGCGCCGCAGCCGACGAGGATCGCCCGGTTCCCGAACAGCAGCACCAACACGAACGTGCTGACCAGCGCCCCCGCCACACTGCCCAGGGTGTTCAGCGCATACAGCCGGCCGACCACGCGGCCCACCGTCGCCAGCGCCGTCGACGCCACCCGCACCGCGATCGGCGTGATCATCCCCAGCAGCATGCTGGGCAGGAAGAAGAGCAGGAGGAGCGCGACAAGCGGACGCAGCCGGTTCAGCACCGCCCCGGCGTCCACGCGGAGCAGGAACCCGCAGGCCGTCGCCCCCACCAGCGGCACGAGCATCACCAGCAGGCCCGCCCCCACGGCCAGCACCGAGAGGAGGCGGACGTCGGGCCGCACGTCCGCCACCCGGCCGCCGAGCACGTACCCCAGGCTCAGCGCCCCCATGAAGACGGCGAGCACGCTCCCCCACACGTAGACCGTGCTCCCGAAGTAGGGCGCGATGGTCATCGCGCCGATGATCTCGACACACATCAGGCAGGCGCCGGCGGCGAACACCAGCAGACTCAGCGCGAACGCCGAATGCGCCTGCTCGTCTGTCCGTTGCGCCATCTGGCACCTGTCTGTCACGGCCGGGCCGGCGAGTCCGTCGAAGAAGAGACCGATGATAGTCGCCACCGCCGCGCGCCGCAACCCCAAACCGGGCGGGATCCCCGATGATCGAGCAGTGCCCCGACGGGTCAGGGCGTGCGGCCGCGGATGTGTTCGCCGAGTGCGATCACCTGGTCGAGGTCGCCGGCCGCCGGGAGGATGTCGCCGATGTTGAGGATCCCGCGGCCGGCCAGCAGGTCCGCGATCCGGTCGCCGAACTCCAGGATCTCGCCGGTGGGCAGGCCCTGGCAGAAGAGGGTGGCGGGCACCCCGCAGTAGGCCGACATCCCCTCGGGCAGTGCCGCGGCGAGTTCCTCCACCTCGTAGTTGAACATGGGGGCCGGCGTGCAGCCGTCGAGCAGGTCGAACCCCGTCTCGCCGAGCACCGGGAAGAAGCCCTTGAAGTTGCCGTCGAGGTGGGTGCTGACGAACTTGCCCGCGCCGTGGAGGATCGCGGTCATCTTGCGGTAGTACGGCACGCAGTACTGCTCGTACTGGCGGGGCGAGATGAGGTTCTCGTCGGCGTGGTCGGAGAGGATGACGAGCCGGGCGGGCGCCTCCGCCGCCAGCTCCACGAACTCCAGGTCCTTCGTCTCCTGGAGCGCCATGAAGTCGAGCAGGGTGTCCGGTTCGTCGGCCAGGGCATAGACCACGCGGTCGAATCCCATGTACTCGTGCACGAGTTTGCCGAACGGCGAGCGCATGATGACCACGTCGCCGACGCCCTGGTCGCCCAGGGCGGAGAGCGTCGACTCGATCCGTTCGTAGTGCGGGACGAAATGGGTGTTCTCCACAATGAGCCGTATCACGTCCAGATCGGCGAGCGACTTGACGTAGTGCTCGTGCGGCGCCCACGAGCCGTCCGCGGCGAGCAGCGACACCCGCCTCAGCTCGCCGCTCGGGGTGATGAACCGGGTGATGCGGCGGTTGCCCTCGACGGTGCGGACGCGTTCGACGCCGCCGCTGTATTCCTCGTCGCACCAGCCGTAGAGGTGAACGGGGAACCCCCAGCCCAGGCGGCGGTAGAAATCCAGCAGCGTCCAGCCGCGGAACCGCTCGGGCATGGTGCCGGGCTGTTTGTGGAACGGATGGTCGTCGGGGATGAACCCGCCGGGCGGGAACGGCTGGGGCTGGCCCGGGGTCGCGCGGCGCGCGATGTACCAGTCCGTGATGTCCGGGAAGAAGGGGATGGCCGCCGGGCGCTCGCCTTCGAGGACCTGGAAGAAATGCTCGCGGCGGGTCATGGCTCGGGGGCTTCCTGCTCCTCGGCGACGAGGCCGGCCTCGGTCATCCGGAATCCGCGGTACGGCTGCTTGTAGGCGGGGGTCTTGCCCATCGCGACGCGGAAGACGAGGTCCTTCGGGAAGAGCATCGCCGAGTGGAGGTTGCAGCTCATGGGGACGCCCTCGGCCCCCGCGAAGTTCATCGTGCGGTCGATCTTGCCGTACTGCCCGGTGATCAGCTTCTTCAGCTTCGCGTATCGCGAGAAGAACCAGACGTCGTCGAACCCGCCGGACCCGCCGAGCTTCCGGAAGCTGTTGTCCGCGATCACGTAGCCCTGCTCCGCCCGGCGGACCGCCACCTGGCGGTGCCCGAACTCGACGATCACCGCGCCCGGCGGATCGCCGTCGGCGATGAGCATATTCGTCCCGCACGCCCGGGGGCCCTTCTTCACCAGGGCGATCGCCTCCTCGACGCCCGCCGCGTGCTGCGCCACCTTGCGCAGCATGAAACACGTGGAGATGCCCTCGAGCGAGTTGGTGGCGCCGTAGGCCGAGTTGTTCGCGGTGACGAGCCCGTGCTCGTTCATCAGCGTCCAGCCGTTGATGATCCCCGCCCACGTCACGGTGACGAACGCGTGGCCGTCGTCCGGTCGGGCGTGCATCAGGACGGCGCCGTACTCGGTGACGCCGGCGTCCCAGTAGTCCATATTGCGCCCGGCGATGAGCTCCCCGGTCTTCGTCGCCTTGCCGAAGGCGGCGAAGGACGTGCATTCGACGGCGGCCTCGTCAGCCCCCCAGGGCCCCGGCTGGCCGCGATCGACGTCGCCGAAGAGCTGCATGGCCACGCAGTCCCAGTAGTCGATCCCGGCGGCCTCCGCGAGCGCCTTCAGCTCGCGGCGGTACGCCGCCGGCTGATGCTTCTCCATCACCTTCGTCCCCGCGATCAGCCGCCCGTATCCGTCGCCGGGGTAGCCCTCGGTGATCAGCGCCTTCCGCGCCTTTCGGATCTGGGGCCGGAGCAGCCGGCCGTGCTGCTCGCCCATCTGTTCGGGAGTGCCGGCGACGTGGAGCACGAGGTAGCCATGGATGCGTTCGAGCCGGCCCCGGGGCTCCCGCGCAGGCGGGTCCGGCTTCGTTTCGGCCGGGTCCGGCTTCGGGTCGGGCGCCGGTCTCTTCGGGTCGGCTGCATCGGTCTCCGCGCCGGGCGGCCGAAGCGCCGGTTCCCGCTCCCGCTCCGTCGCCGGCCGGGGCCCGCGGCCCTCGCGCGGGACGAGCGCGACGAGCACGGCGACCAGCATCAGGTAGAGCAGCGCACTCGTCTTCGCCTGGCGGTTCATTCGAGGATCTCTCTGGGGACACCGATGTCGACGACGGTCACCTCGCCGGTCCTCTCCGGGCCGCTGCCCCGCGTGAACCCGACCTTGGGCAGTGCGAACGTCGCGGTCCGCTCCGCGGTGACGCAGACGCCGAGCACCTCGCCGGAGTTCGCATCGAGGCCGGACGGCAGGTCGACGGCGAGCACGGGCACCCGGGCACCGTTGATCGCCCGGATCGCCTCGTCGTAAGGCTCGCGGACCTCGCCCGACAGGCCCGTCCCGAACACGGCGTCGACGACGAGCGCCGCGCCCGACAGGTTCAGCTCGTCCGGGCGGGTCCGGCGGATGTCCAGGCCCATGTGCTCGATGATCGCCAGGTTCGTGTCGGCGTCGCCGCGGATCTTCTCCCGGTCCCACAGCAGGTGGACGGTGACGCCGACCCCCTGGTTGTGCAGGTGGCGGGCGACGACGTAGCCGTCCCCGCCGTTGTTGCCGCTGCCGCAGACGACCGCGACCGGGCCGGTGGACTCGCCCACCATTTCGAGGGCGCAGGCCGCGGCGCCGCGCCCGGCGTTCTCCATGAGGATCACGCCCGGCATCTCATACTCCTCGATCGCCGCCCGGTCGACCTCTCGCATCTCCTCGCGTGTCACGTGTCGCATGGGCCTCCTCACGTGTAATGGAGATAGGCGCTGGCCGTGCAGTCGCGGTCGGCGGTGACGCGGAGCCAGTGGGCGCCGAACCCCGGCGGGAACTCGTGGTGGACGTATCCCCCGGCGGGGACCTCGAATCGCTCGTACCGGTGCCAGTCGGCGCAGCCGAGAAAATCGACCTCGACGTCGAACGCGACCGGCCCGTCCGCCTCGTGCGCCAGGTGCAACACCTTGTGGTCGAACCCGGTCATCAGGTACGGGTCGGACGGGTCGCCGGCCCGGACCTCGTCGCGCCACCACGGGCCGCCCCAGCCCTGCGGCTTGCCGAACCGCCAGAGGTCGTCGGTCTTGCCGAACCACAGGTTCGACTGGGGCTCGCCGACGAGCGGGTTCGCCTTGCCCGACGGGCTGGCATCGTCGGACCCGAGCACGAGCAGCCCGCGGTAGGTGGCGAAGTCGCCGAGCACCCACAGGTGCTGGGCGATCGGCCGGATGCCCCAGACGCGGTTGCCGTAGGCCCAGGTGAACAGTTCGTAGAACGCGCCGTGGCAGTCCATGAGGAACCGCTCGTGGCCGATCTCGCGGATGCGCGGCCACTCGGTCGACCACATGTGATCGAACGTGTGGCTGGCCTTGGGCAGGCGGCAGCGGGTCCACCGCCCGTCGGCCTCGGTGAACACCTCGAGGATGGCGGACGCGCGGTCCCAGCCGGTGGCGAAGATCGTGCCGCCGAACCCGATCCGGCCGGTTACCTCGACGAACGGTTTCCGCTCGAGGATCGTCCAGCGATCTCCGTCCCATTCGGCGAGCCGGCCGACCGCCACCTCGCCCTCGTAGTCCGGCGGGCCGTAGCTGTTGTTCGCCACGACGACCCGGCCGTAGTCGCAGTGCGCGGCCTTGAAGTGGGGGATGTTGTAGTGGACCGCCTCGACGGGCGGGAGCTCGAGCTCCTCGACGAGATCGAACAATTGGGTGACCTCGAGCGAATGCACGTCCAGCTCGTAGAACTCGCCCTCCATCCCCAGCACGTAGACCTTGTTCTCGGGGTCGGTCAGGTGCCGCGTGGTCGAGCAGACGCGCACCTCGAGCAGGTCGTCGACCGTGCGGATGTTCCGGTCGGCGTCGATCACCCACGGCCCGATGAAGAGCTGGTTCGACTCGAAGTGCACGAGCCGGTTGGTGTACGTGCCGACGTAGCTCTCGGGCCGCCGGCGGATGTCCAGGTCGGCGTCGATTTCATAAAGGCCGGTCCCCACGCCGGACTTCGACTTGCTGGAGACATACGTCGCGGCCCAGAGCCGGTCGGCCCAGGGCATCAGCGCCCCGACGCCGCACTCCGACCGCGGCGGGCCGAGCCCGGCCTTCAGGCAAAGGTGCGGGAAAATCCCGCTCACGTTCGGGCGACCATCCTCGCTCACCAGCGTCCTCCTCGAACCGGCTCGGCGCCATTCTACGCCCTGCCCCACCGCAGCGCAAACGGCCCGGCGATCATGGACGAAAAAAACGCCCCCGCCCGGACGGACGGGGGCGCGTTCGGCTCGATGGGAATGTGGACGGGCTAGTTGCCGTAGGCGTGGACCACGAACTTCTGGTAGACTCCGAGCACGTTGAAGTACTCGTAGTCGGCGAAGCTGACGGTCCCGATCCCGCCGTCCTCGACCGCGGCATTGAGACTGCAGTCACCGACGGCCACGATGCCAAGATAGTTCTCGACCTTCGCCTGCCCGTGCTTACTCGTGTCCACAGCCACACCCTGGTTATCCGCCGAGAGCGGCGCCTTGTAGTTCGACACCACCCAGCCCATCGGCGGCCGAACCGGCGTGCAGTAGCAGCCCGTCAGGCCCAACAACAAGACAACTGCGACAAGTGCCAACAGCGCGTGCTTCCTCATGCGCCCTCCTCCTCACACCTCACCTCACTTCCGGGGCCGACGGCCGGCCCGCACCGGGCGCTAATGTTAGAACTCTGTAAGCCGCCTTGTCAAGCGCTTTTGCGCGGAGGAAACGGCGTTGACATTCATTCCGCCGGCGCGCCGGAGCCGAACCGCAGGTTCCGGAGCATCAGCGGGCCGTCGTTCTTGTAGACGAAGAACCCCACGCGCCCGTTCGCCTCCGGGTCGATCTGGAGCGCTCGGGCCTCCCCGCAGGGCCTGCCGTTCAGGGTGTACGTCAACCGGCCGCGGCGCACCGCCACCGTCAACTCGTTCCACTTGTTCGGCCGGACGCGCAGGTCGTGCGTCGTCGTCAGGCGCACGTTCTGCTTCCCGTCGATCACATCGTGGTGCCACCAGCAGTCGAGGATCTTGTACGGACGCCCTTCCCCGCCGCGCCGCAGGGTGAGCTCGGCCACGCGATACTTCGGCCAGAGCTGGTCGATGCCGAGCTCGCGGCCCAGGTAGAACTGCTTGGGGCCGGGCGTCCTGATCACCGTCTTGTCCAGCGCCCGCCGTCGCTTCCCCCTGAACGTGAAATCGGTCAGGACGACCCCCCACACCTGATCCGGCTTGTCCAGGAACTCGAGGGAGAACGTGCTGTCCTGCCATCGAAATTCCTGCTTGAAGACGACTCCCGGCTTGAGCTCGAGCCCGTCGGACTCCGGGCGCCGCGTGTATTGGGGGTCCGGGCCGCCCCAGCCGTGCCGGTCGAACTCGAAGTCCGTCGGGGGCGCCGTCTTGCAGCCCGCCAGCAGGGCCACCAGAACACAGAACAGAATCGGGCGGCGGCCGATGATCATCCTTCCCTCCCTTTCACAGGCGCCCGTCGATTCTACGCCGCCGCGCCCGACCGCACAAGCGCTATTGAGTTTCGGTTTCCGCGATCGCTCGGAACCGAGGCCGCGCGTTGCCGGCGGGCGCGCCGCCGGCCGGAGCCACTTGTACTCCTCCATCCGAAACGTAGGATATGGCCGAACCGTCACCTGCGGGGCCGCCCCACGTGGCCACGAACCTCGAGAACTTCATCGCGACCGTCGAGCACCGGGCGCCGAGGCAGATCCTCTACCACGCACACTACACGCCCGACCTGCAGCGGCGGCTGATCGAGCACATCGGGACGGACGACATCGCCGGCCACTACGGATACGCGGGCGCCGCACGCGTCGGACTGCGCAAGCCCGACGACTGGGAGCCGATCGATTACGCGGGCTATTACGCCGACGACGAGCTGCCCGAGGGGACGGAGTTCAGCGGCGCCGGCTGCGCACGGATCCCGAGCGGCTTCTATCATTTCTGGGGATATCTGTCGCCGCTCCGCAACGCGACGAGGATCGACGAGATCGAGGCCTACCCGCTGGAGGACTACAGCCGCTGGGACCGTTCGCACATGGCGGCCGAGGTCGAGCAGGCCCACGCCGAGGGCCGGAGCGTCCACGCATCGGTCGGCCACATCTACGAGACCTCGTGGCAGATTCGCGGATACGAGGAGTTCCTCATCGACCTGATCGAGCGCCCGGGGTGGGCCGAGGCCATGCTCGACAAGCTCGCCCGGCAGAAGTGGGACCTGGCGATCCCCGCCGCCCGGGCCGGCGTCGACTGCATCCACACCGGCGACGACGTCGCGAACCAGAAGTCACTCATGTTCCGCAAGAACGTCTGGAAGAGACTCATCTTCTCCCGCTGGAAGCGGGTCTGGGCCGAGATCAAGCGGATCCATCCGGCCTGTCGGATCTTCTACCACAGCGACGGGAACATCATCGACGTCATCCCCGACCTCGTCGACGCCGGGCTCGACATCCTCAACCCGCTCCAGCCCGAGTGCCTGGACGTCGACCGGGTCCACCGCGAGTTCGGGCACGTGCTCACGTTCGACGGAACGATCGGCACACAAAGCACCATGCCCTGGGGCACGCCCGACGAGGTGCGGGCCCGGGTCCGGGAGGTCATCGACAAGTACGGCCGGGACGGCGGACTCATCATATCGCCCACACACGTCCTCGAACCGGAGGTCCCGCTCGAAAACATCGACGCGTTCTTCGACGCCTGCCGCGAGTTCGGCAACCTGGGCGCGTAGACGCGGCGAACAGCGGAGACGGGCGGTCTTGAACCAGAACGCCGAAAGGTGCGGAATGAAGGATGCGGCCCATTCAACCCGCTGCGTGGACCCGCCGATCCCGGACGCGGGGGTCTACGTGGCGGTCTTCCGCCTGGCCCGGGCGCGTCGCATCCGCGTCGGCCGGCTGGGCGAGTTCCGCTTCCCCGCCGGATACTACCTCTACGCGGGCAGCGCCCAGCGGCACCTGGAGGCGCGACTGGACCGGCACGCCCGGGCGGACAAGCCCCCGCACTGGCACGTCGATTACCTGTCGGCGGAGGCCGAGATGATCGGGGCGCTCGTCGCACCCGGCCCGAAATCGCGCGAATGCGAACTCGCCGCCGAGCTCGCCGACCGATTCGCGCTCGCCGTGCCCCGCTTCGGAGCGTCCGACTGCCGCTGCCCCGGCCACCTCGCCTACACCGAGCACCTGCCCTGACGACCGTGCCGCCGGCCCCGGCGGCGCGCCGGGCGCTTGCACGACCACAGGCCGCGGCTATACTAACCGCCACGTTTCGTTCGGGTCCCCGGCCAGGGAGCAGGCGTGACCGACCAGATCGGGTTCGACAACGAGAAATACCTCCGCGAGCAGCGCGACGCCATCCTGGACCGAGTCCACCGGTTCGGCGACAAGCTCTACCTCGAGTTCGGCGGCAAACTGCTCTGGGACTACCACGCGGCGCGTGTCCTCCCTGGCTTCGACCCGAACGTGAAGGTCCGGCTCCTGCAGGGGCTGAGCGACACGGCCGACCTCATCCTCTGCATCTACGCCGGCGACATCGAGCGGAAGAAAATCCGGGCCGACTTCGGGATCACGTACGACCGCGACGCGCTCAAGCTGATCGACGACCTGCGCCGCTGGGACCTCAGCGTGCGGGCCGTGGTCATCACCCGGTTCGAGGACCAGCCGGCCGCCGTCGTGTTCAAGAACCGCCTCGAGCGGCGCGGCGTCCCCGTCTACACCCATCCGCCCACGCGGGGCTACCCGGCCGACGTGGACCTCATCGTCAGCGACGAGGGCTACGGTGCGAACCCGTACATCGAGACCGAGCATCCGCTCGTGGTGGTGACCGGGCCGGGCCCCGGCAGCGGCAAGCTCGCCACCTGCCTCAGCCAGCTCTACCACGACTACCGGCGCGGCGTCCACTCCGGCTTCGCCAAGTTCGAAACCTTCCCCATCTGGAACCTGCCGCTCAAGCACCAGGTGAACGTCGCCTACGAGGCGGCCACCGCCGACCTCCGCGACGTCAACCTCATCGACCGGGTCCACCTCGACGCCTACGGCGAGACGGCGGTGAACTACAACCGGGACGTCGAGGCGTTCCCCCTGCTCCGCCGCATCATCGAGACCATCACCGGCAGCGAATCGTTCTACCAGTCGCCCACCGACATGGGCGTGAACCGGGCGGGCTTCGCCATCGTCGACGACGGGCTCGTCCGCGCCGCCGCCGAGCAGGAGGTGATCCGCCGATACTTCCGATACGCCTGCGAGTATGCCATGGGGCTGACCGACAAGGAGACGGTCCAGCGAGCGGAGCTGCTGATGAGCGAGCTGGACATCGAGCCCGCCGACCGCTGCGTGGTCGACCCGGCCCGCCGCGCCGCCGACGCCTGCGAGGAGAGCGGCAAGGGGCACGACGGCATCTACTGCGGCGCGGCCCTGCAACTGCCCGACGGCTCGCTGGTCACCGGCAAGAACTCCCCCCTCATGCACTCCGCCTCGAGCCTCGTCCTCAACGCAGTCAAGCAGCTCGCACGGATCCCCGACGAACTCCACCTCCTCTCCCCCAACGTCATCGAGTCGGTCGCGCGCCTGAAGAACCAGATCATGGACGTGCAGGAGGCGAGCCTCGACCTGGGCGAGACGCTGATCGCACTGGGGATCAGCAGCACGACGAATCCCTCGGCGGGCCTGGCGATGGCGAAGCTCAAGGAGCTCCACGGCTGCGAGGTCCACATGACCCACATCCCCAGCTCCGGCGACGAGGCCGGACTCCGCCGCCTCGGCGTCAACCTCACCAGCGACCCCACGTTCGCCACCAAGAACCTGTTCGTCACGTGATCCGGCCGGCGCCATGCCCGCCGAGAAGCGGCCGCCGCCCTACCGATCCGCGGCGGGGATGCGGAGCGCGGCGGAACAGTTCGGGCAGCGGGCGCGACGGCCGGCGAACCGCGCGTCGGCCTTGAGCACCTGCCCGCACCGGCAGCGGAACCGCACCAGCCGGTCTTCCGGCGGCCCGGTTCCGCCGGCGTCCGAGGCCCCGCCCTGCGGCTCCTCGACGTAGCCGTCGAACGTCGGCGGCCCGGGCGGCTTGCCCGGCGACGGCGGCGCCTTCGCCACCTCCTCCCATCGCTCTTCCTTCCCCCGCCGCGGCGGCCGGAACTCCGCCAGGCCCGGGTACCGGCCGTACCGGAGCAGGTTGTAGAGCGACTGCTCGGCCCGCGTCATCTCGATCCAGTTCAGCTTCAGGGCGAGCGTCGCGACCCCGAACCCGGCCGCGAACCCGCCGAGGTGCGCGAAATAGGCCACGCCCCCGCCCCCCGTCGCCGCGCCCCACACGTCGAACACGAAATACATCAGGATCAACCAGATGCTGCTCAGACTGAACCGGTACATCCAGAACACGAGCCACAGCACGCAGCTCACGTCGTTGAGCGGGTAGAGGACGAGGAACGCGCCGACGACGCCGTTGATCGCGCCGCTCGCCCCGACCGCCGCACCGCCGTCCGCGACCAGGTGCACCGCCGCAGCAAGCACGCCCGCCAACACGTAGAACGCCGCATACGCCGCGTTGCCGAACTTCGCACACACCGCGTTCCCGAACACCCACAGGAAGATCATGTTCCCCACCAGGTGGAGAACGCCCGCGTGCAGCCACATGTGCCCCAGCATGCCGCGGACGTCCCACCCCGAGAGGATGAACGGTATGATCTCGGCCAACTGGCCGGTGGCCTCCGCCCACCGCTGCCCCACAAAGGCGGCCACCATGAGCCCCAGGATCGCGAAATTCGCGATCGGCCAGCGCTCCATCGGGACGTCGACACGGTATGGGAAGAACACGGGGTCCCCCTGTCGTCGGGCCGGATGCGCGTTCTCGCCGCCCGGCGGCCGCTCAGCTCAGCAGCCCCTGGATGATGAGGGCCGAGGCGGCGTCTTCGTCGAGGCCGCGGCTCATCAGCGTCTCGAGCTGCTTCGCGTCGACGCTCCCGATCGCCGCCTCGTGCGTCACGTGTGCCTGCGGGTGATTGACCTCGACGGTGGGGACGGCGCGGGCGACGGCCTCGTCCTGCACGATCTCCTTGCAGTCGACGTGCCCGCGGGCGAAGGGCGCCGACGCGGTCAGCGTGTTGAGGATCTCGGCGCGGGCCGTGTCGCGCACGGCGATGTGCGAGGTGAGCGCCCCGCGGGCGCCCTCGCCGACCAGGTGGCCGACCTCGTTCAGCTTGATCCGGTCGTCGCCACGTCCCGCGATCCGCGCCGTCACGTCCATGACCGAGCCGGCCTTGCACGTCGCTTCCAGGTCGAGGTCGATCGTTCCCACCCGGCCCTTGATCAGCTCGAACTCGGTGGAGAACCGGCCGCCCGCCTCGACGGTCACGGTCGTCTTCGGGATCACGAGCACGCCGCCCTCGGGCCCGTGGACGTGGCGCTCGAAGTAGGCGTACTCGGAGCCGGGGCCGACGCGGATGCGCGCTTCCATGGTGTGGGTGACGTCGCGGGCGAAGGGGAACGTGCAGTGGGCGACGATGGCGGCCCGGGCGTCCTCCTCCGTCCGGATGTCGAGCACGATCTCCTGCAGGCCCGTCTCCGGCATCATGCCGAAGCAGACCTGCACCGGCTTTTCGATGACCGAACCCCGGGTCACCGTGATGCTCGCGTCGAGCCCGGTCGCCGTCTCGTCGGCGTCGACTTCCAGGCCCGGGACGAGGTGCACGCCGAGCACCTCGTTCTTGTGCACCTCGATGCGCGCGACGCGCTCGTCGCCGCGCACGTCGTGCGGGCTCTTCCCGATCGATTCGTAGAGCTGCTCGATGAGATCAGCCATTGTCGGCCCCCGGCCCGCCCTCGCGCGGGCGGTTCTTGTGGTCGCAGGGGATGCACTTCTCCTCGAAGTACCGGGCGATCTTGTCGACCGAACCCTTGTCCACGATGCGCCCGCAGCACATGAGGAACGCGTACTCCGCCCGGCGGAGCACGGTCGGGCTGTGCGTGATGAGGATGACCGTGGTGTTCCGGCGCTTCAGGGTACTCAGGTTCTCGAAGATGTGCTCGAGGGCGGCGACGTCGATCCCGCTGTCCGGTTCGTCCATGATCACGACGCGCGGGTTCATGGCCAGGATGCTGGCCATCTCGATCCGTTTTCGTTCGCCGCCCGACAGCGTCTTGTCCACGGCGCGATCCAGGTAGTCGGCCGGCTCGAGCCCGACCATGCCGAGCGACCGGAGGATCGTGTCCTCGTCGCCGTCGTCGAGGGCGGCGGCGATGAAGTCGCGGACCGAGAGGCCCTCGAACCGGGCCGGCTCCTGCCAGGCGAGGGTGAGCCCGCGCCGCGCCCGGGCGTCGATCGGCAGGTCCTTGATCGACTCGCCGTCCAGCAGCACGTCACCCTCGAACTCACGGTACCCGGACAGACCGACGATGACGTTGGCGGTCGTCGATTTGCCGGCGCCGTTGGGGCCGACCAGCGCGTGGATGTGCCCCTCCCAGACGTCGATACACAGGTCATCGAGGATCCGGTTCCCCTCGAGCTCGAGGGTCACGTTCCTGAGTTCGAGCACCCCCATCAGTCGTTCCTCCGCATGCGGTCCACCGTTCCCGGCCGGACCAGAGCATACACGAAAACCCCCCGCCCGCCAAGGGGCGCGACCGTGCCGCGCGGCCCCGGTCGTCCAGCCGCGCGGCGCGCAAGGTTGCCGTGGCGGAGGGGCCGTTGTATAATGGCGGAACGCCGCTGGGGCAGGTGCGTCGATTCTGGCAGGGAGGACGATGAACAACTTCCGGACGGTGGTGGCCGTGCTCGTCGTACTTTTCGCGTTCACCGGCTTCCAGCTCATCGCGAACTACTCGCTGCGCCGGGCGGTCCGCAAAGACGTCCAGGACCAGATCGAGAAGACAGAGTCGGCCCGGGCGGAGCTCATCGGATACCAGGAGAAGCTGGCGAAGGCGACCGAGCGGCTGAACGAGCTGGTGGCGGCTGTGGAGCGGGCGGCCCAACAGGCCGAGGCGGCGAGGCAAAAGTCCGAAGAGCTGAGCACCGCTCTCGACGCGGTGACCGCGAAACTGGAGACACTGAAAACCCGGCTGGACGAGATCGAGAAGAAGGTGGGGCCGCTGGGCAAGGCGGCGGCCGCCGCGGCCGAGGCTCACGCCGGCCTGAAATCGCTCGACGAGCGGCTCGCCCGGCTGACCGGCCGGCTCTCCGCCCGGAAGAAACAGACCGACCAGGCGCTGGCCCGCCTCTCGGACCGGCTGACGGACCGGCGCGAGCAGGCCGAGAAGGAGCACAGGCACCTGGACGACGAGCTGGCGACGCTCCGCCGGGCGGTCGAGCAAGCGGACGCCGAGCTGGACTCGGCGGGCAAGGACGCGGCGAAGGCGCTCGACCTGGTGGGCCGGCTGAGCCGGTCGTTCGAGGAGCACCGGTCGGCGATCAAGGCCTCGACGCTGGCGGCGATGCGAAAGGACATTCAACAGGTCCAGGACGAGATCACCCGGCTCGCCGCGGCCCTCGATGCGGCGGGCGAGAAAGGCGGCGGCACATGAAGAAGCAGCATTTCAGCCAGGTGGAGGCGGCGGACGTCCCCGAGCCGGCGAAGGGCGTCACGATCCGCTGGCTGATCGACGAGACGACGGGCGCGCCGAACTTCGCCATGCGCCATTTCGAGATCGCCCCCGGCGGGAACACCCCGCTGCACAGCCACCGCTGGGAACACGAGGTCTTCATCCTCTCGGGCCGGGGGGTGGTCACCAGCGAGCAAGGGGAAGACCCGTTCGCCCCGGGCGACGTCGTCTTCATGCCCGGGGGGGAGGAGCACAACTTCCGAAACTCCGGCTCCGAGCCCGTCACCATGCTGTGTCTCGTCCCGCTGGACGCCAAGAACAAGTGACCCTCTGCCCGGCCGGGGGAGGCCCGTGATGAACAGACAGATCGGCGGCAACTGGTTCCGTCTCGCCTGTGGGGCGGCGCTTCTGGCATCGGCGGCGGTCGCACAGGCCGCCGACGCGAGCAAGATCGCCAAGAAGACCTTCCCGTCCGTCGTCGTCCTCGTGATGCAGGACGCCGAGGGCAAGACCGTGTCGCAGGCCAGCGGCTTTTTCGTCCAGCCCGACCTGGTGGCCACGAACCTGCACGTCACCCGGAGCGCCGTCGCCGGCCACGCCAAGATCGTCGGCGACAAGACGAAGCACGACGTGCTGGGGCAGGTGGGGATGGATCGCCAGAACGACCTGGTCCTGCTCAAGCTGAAAGACGCGAAGGCGCCGGCGCTGCGCCTGGCGAAGCAGGCGGTCGAGGTGGGCGACACCGTGTTCGCGGTGGGCAACCCGCAGGGCCTGGAAGGCACGTTCTCCGACGGACTCGTCAGCGGCGTCCGGAAGCTGAAGGGCCGGAAGCTGCTGCAGGTGACGGCGCCGCTCTCGGAGGGGAGCAGCGGGGGCCCGGTGCTGAACGAGGCGGGCCGCGTGGTGGGCGTGGCCGTGGCCACGGCGGAGGGCGGTCAGAACCTCAACTTCGCGATCCCCGCCCCGGCGCTGGCCGCGCTGATCGAGCAGGCCGGGCCCGTGCGGGACCTGCCGGGCAAGCGGGAGGCCGAGCGCGCCCGCCGGATGATCGGGAGCGGCGACGGGTTCTTCACCCGCGACGAATATGCGTTCGCCGCCGAGGAGTACGCCGCCTTCCTCGCCCGGTTCCCCGACCACGCCGAGGCCCCCCGGGCACGGTTCCAACTGGGGCAGTGCTACTCCAGGTTGAAGGAGTATGAGAAGGCCGCCTCCCCGCTCGAGGCGCTGGCCCGGTCGGGGCCGCCGAAGCTGCTCCGCGCCAAGGGCCTGTACCTGCTCGGCCAGTGCCGGTGGGAGCTGAAGCAGTATGACAAGGCGGCCGAGGCGTTCGCCCGGCTGGTCCAGGAGGCGCCGAAACACTCCCTCGCGCCCCGCGCCCTTTACTGGAAGGGGGACGCGCTGTACAACCAGAAGCAATACGAGGCGGCGGCCGCGGCGGCCCGAACGCTGATCGAGGACTATCCGAAGAACGACGAGTACGTGCCGAAGGCGTGGTACCTGCTCGGCTGGGCCCGGTTCGAGACGAAGGACTATCGGAAGGCGGCGGCCGCCTTCCGGACCCTCGTCACGAAGTATCCGAACGACGGGGAGGCCGGGCAGGCACAGCTCCAGGTCGGCGAGTGTCTCTTCCGGACGGAGCAGTACGCGAAGGCGCTCGCGGCGTACCGCGCGGTCGTCGACCAGTTCCCCGGCGAGTGGAGCGACGACGCGCTCATGGGCGCGGGGAGCTGCCTGTTCGAGCTGAAGCGGCCCCGAGAGGCGGCGGAGACGTTCGCAGCGGTGGCGGAGACGTATCCGGAGTCGAAGGACGCGCCGCTCGGCCTGCTGAACGCCGCGCAGTCCTGGCTGGCGGGCAACGAGCCGGAGAAGGCGCTCGCGGTCGCCGACCGGTTCGAGCAGAAGTACGCGAAGAGCGGCGTCGCCCCGCGGATGACCGCCGCCCGCGGGCAGGCGCTGCTCGCGCGGAAGAAGCACGGCGAGGCGGCGAAGCAGTTTCGCCGCGCGATCGAGGCGGGCCTGCCGAAAGACGAGCGGCCCGTCGCGCTCTTCAACCTCGGCGATGCGCTGTACGGGGCGAAGAAGTTCGAACCGGCATTGGCGGCCTACCGCACCGTCACGAAAGAGTACGGGACGCATCGCCTGGCGGAGGAGGCGAACTACGCGATCATCTACTGCCACGCGAAGCAGGACGACTTGAACGAGGCGGTCGCCCGGTGCGCATCGTTCGCCAAGGCGTACCCCAAGAGCCATCTCCTGGCGTCGGTCAAGTCGCTCGAGGGCGAGTACCGCTACCGGCTGAAGGACTACGCGGGCGCCCGGGACGCCTGCCTGGCGTCGCTCGAGCTCGACGCGAAGGGCGAGCGGGCGGACGACGCCCGGTACAAGCTGGGCTGGTCGTACCGGAAGCTCGGCGAGCACGCGAAGGCGGGCGAACAGTTCCTCCGACTGGCCCGCGAGTTCGCCAAGAGCCCCTACGCCGCCGAGTCGCTCTTCTGGGCCGGCCTCTCCGCAGCGGACAACGGCGACACCAAGGCCGCCGTGAAGCACCTCGAGGCGTGCGAGACCCGTTTCGCCGACTCGCCGTTCGCCGCCCGGGCGGCCTATCGGCTCGCGCTGCTCGCCTACAACGCGGGCGATTTCAAGGCGGCCCGGCCCCGGTTCGCCCACTTCCTCAAGACCTATCCGGAGAGCGACCAGGTCCCCCGGGCGCTCGCCTACGCGGGGGAGACGGCGTTCCAGCTCGAGGACTACCAGGCGGCCCGCCGCCTGTACCGGCGGCAGGTCGACGAGCATCCGAAGGCGGGGGCCGAGTGGGCGCCGATCGCCCGGTACGGGCTCGCCTGGTGTGACCGACGGACCGACAAGCCGGCGAAAGCGGCCGCCGCGTTCAAAACCATGATCGCCGCACACCCGAAAAGCGAGCAGGTCGCCGAGAGCCGCTTCTGGCTCGCCCGGTCGCTCGAGGACGCCGGGGAATTCGCCGAGGCGCTGGCCGCGTTCCGGACCTTCCTCGACCAGCACCCGGACCACGAGCTGGCGGCCGCGGCCGGCTACCGAGTCGGCACGTCGCTCTACGGCGCCGGCAAGCACGCCGAGGCGGCGAAGCAGTTCGAGCAATTCGCGGCGGCGAACCCGAAATCGGAGTTCGCCGACAACGCCGCCTACAACCTCGCCTGGTGCCACAAGCAGTTGAAGAACACCGACGAGGCGATCGCGGCTTACAGGAAGCTGCTCGACGATCACCCGAAGAGCGAGCTGCGGGCGACGGCGCTGTTCGAGCTGGGCAACCTGCTGTTCGAGAAGGAATCGTTCGCCGACGCGGCCCGCCGCTATCAGGCGGCCGCCGACCTGGAGCCGGGGGACCTGCTCGACAAGGTGTACTACAAGCTCGGGCTGGCGCACGCCCGGCAGGACCAGCACGCGAAGGCCGCCGACGCGTTCCGGACCCTCTACACCGAGCGGCCCAACAGCACCTACGCCGGCGAGGCGCGATATCGCTACGCCCGGATGCTCCAGCAGCAGGGCAAGACGGCCGAGGCCATCCCCGCGTTCCAACAGGCGCTCGACGCGAAGCCCGGCGACGAATTCGTCGAGCTCGCCATGTTCCAGATCGGCGAATGCCACGCCGCCGAGAAGAGCTGGGGCAAGGGGATCGCCGCCTACCGCGCCGCGCGCGAGAAGTTCCCCAACAGCCAGATGATCAACGAGATCCGCTACGGCGAGGGGCTCTGCGCCGAGGAGCTCGGCGCGTACAAGGACGCGGTCGAGGCCTACCAGGCCGTGCTCGACAGCGGCACACCGACCGTGACCGCTGCCAAGGCGCGCTACCACCTCGGCCTCTGCCGAATGAACCAGAAGAACTACCGGGAAGCCATCAAGCAATTCCACCTGGTCGACATCCACTACGGTTACGACGAGTGGTGTGCCGCGGCGCTGTACATGGCCGGCCAGTCCGCCGAGAAGATGGACGACCCGGAGCGGGCCCGCCGGTACTACAAGAAGGTCGCCGAGAACAAGGACTACGCGGCGACGGCCTACGGGCCGAAGGCCGCGGCCGCCCTGGAGGCCATCCCATAATCGACGAAGAGCTGCTGCCCGGGGTTCGCGGAATCACCATCCTCGACCAGGTCGGGAACGGCGCCGGGAGCGTCGTGTTCCGAGCGCGCTACGAGCGGACCGGCGAGACCGTCGCCGTCAAGAGCGTCACCGAGCAGGTCGTCCGTCGGATCCAGGAGCTCGCCCCGTCGCCGGAATACGGCGGCAACCTGCGCAAGCTCCTCCGCATGTACCTCGATCAGGTCCGCAACGAGTGGAAGATCGGCCACCGGCTGACCAACCTGGCCGGCGGGCACATCGGCATCCCCCGCATGCACAAGCTGCACGTCAAGCGGGGGGTCACCCTGCGGGCGAAGGCCATGCACCTCGTCATGGATTTCGTCGAGGGGAACAACCTGCGCAAGGGCCACGGCTATTCCGTATCGCAGCTCGTCAACATCTACCGCCAGGCCGCCGACGTCCTCCGGTTCATGCACCAGCACAACGTCATCCACGCGGACATGAAACCGCACCACATCATCGTCACCAGCGAGGGCCTCGTCCAACTGCTCGACCTCGGGCTGGCCTGCCACCGCGAGGGCCACACCGCCCAGGTCGTGGGCAGCCCCAGCTACATGGCGCCCGAACAGATCGTGGGCGCCGGGGTGGACGAGCGGACCGACGTGTTCGGGCTCGGCGCCACGATGTTCTGGGCGCTGACCGGCCGGACCATCCGCCCGAACCTCACCGGCTCCGCCGTCACGTTCGACGCGCAGATCAAGAACTTCGAGACGTCGGTCCGCGACTACAATCCCGAATGCCCGCCCGGGCTGGAAGATGTCATCCTTCGCTCGTGTTCCCCGTCGCGCAGTGCGCGGCTCACCCTGTCGGAGGTCGTCCGGCGGCTCGACCGGCTCGGCGCCGTCCGCGCCCGCTCCGCCGCGAAATAGCCCGCTCCTTCGGCTCCGAACGCCGAACCATCACGGTTCGCCACTGAGGACATTGAGGCGCGCCCCGTACTCCGTAAACTTCACCTGCCAGTTGAGAACCATCCGCTGGTCGTCGGGATAGAGCATCCTCTTGCGGAGCGCGACCCGTCGGAACACCTTCCCGAGTTCCTCGCGGGTGTCAACCGGGTAGTCAAGCTCATCATCGCGGCACATCTCTTCGATCAGTGCCTTTTCTTGCTGTGGCGACAAGAGAGCACAATTCCACCCGCAGCACGCGGCGACCATCGCCCGCTCGTACTGCTCGTTCGTCTGCGCCAGCTCCAGCAGCGGTTTCCCGACCTCCTGGACGCACCCCGAAAGCTTGTCGCCCGGGTCGGCATACGGTTCGACGAAGAGGTCCAGCGTGTGCTCCTCGGCGTTCGGCTTCTTGTCCTTCTTTCGCTTCTTCCCCGCCATTCCGTTCTCCCAGGTTGGATTGTTTCGCATATCGTAACAGCGACGGCAGGCACGCGCAACGGTGCCGTTGTCGCGCCGTGGGAACCGGATCGACACGGGTGCGCACGGACGAACAATTCGCACCACGAAGGTCACGAAGAAAACAAATCGACGCTGATGCACACTGAAACGACTGACGAGTGGCCTCCGACTTTTGACGTGCGGAGTGGGGCGAGTGGTCAGGCGCACGGCAAAGGAAAACTGGGAAAATGGGAAACTGGAAAAGCGATCGGTTCTGCCGCTGGGACAGCGGCAGGCAAAGATGTTTTCCCCGTTTCCCCGTTTCCCCTCTCTTATACGCCTCCACTCACCCACCCTCGAAATCAAATGTCATGCAGCACGAGGAATCGGAAGAAAACCGGCCACGGATGGACACGCACAAGGCACCTTCACCAAGAAGAGCACCAGGGGAGCAGAGACAGCCCGTACATCCGGATGACGAACGTCGCGCTGCCCTCTGCTCGGCTCCGGCCTATGATTGACGTCGGCCTTCAAAGCACGCAGGATGAGCCCGGGCAGCGCGGAGCGGCATTGAGCGGGAGACATGTGGATGCCAGCCGACCCGGAGAGCCGCTTTCCCGGAAGTCAGCCAGACCTACTATGTGCAACACAGAAGAGGTTGCATTTCCGACCTCGTGACGCGGGCAGAATACCCACGTGTCATGCGGGTACCTCGCCCTCGTGCTGCATCAGGGCGGCCGACGCGACCAGGATGGCCGCGACACCGCGGGCAAGATGCCCGCGACACAGGCCAACCGCGTGCAAACAATATAGTGTCGCGCGTAGTGCCTCGGCACGGTCGGCCGTCGCCGCAAGCGGCCCAATCCTCGTCGCCGAGGCAACAAAGCCATTCGGAATGAGGCCGTAGGCCCGAGCGCTCCGGGTGAATGAAGGCGGTGTCGAGCCATCGCACTCCAAAGACGCTTCGCGTCGTATCGCGGACGCTCCATCTGCTCCGAGCCGAGGCTTGGAACGCGAGCCGCAAGACAAGCTCAGTGGTGACCGTGCCGCGCCTCCGTTACCGCCAACGCGCCTCCGGCCTGCGAGCGGCGAAGCCGCTCTTTCGGAGTGCGGCGGCACGACGCCGCTTTCAATCACCCCCAGCGCAGCGCTTATTGAGAGATCAGGCAAGGGCCAAACACAGCGAACCGTCGCTATACGGCGTTCGTTCGCCCTCGCCGATCACCCTCACTTGCGTTCCGGCTTCACGACCACCAGCGCGCGGTGGTCGAGGTATTTCTTCGCGACGCGGAGGACGTCGGCACGGGTGACGGAGCGGACGCGCTCGGCGAAGGTGTCGCCGAAGTCGTGGCCGAGGCCGTAAAGCTCGTCGAGGGCGGCCTGGGTGGCGAGCGAGCCGTTCGTCTGCCGCCCGAGGAGCTCGACGGTGACAGCCATCTCCTTGGCCCGCTCGAACTCGTCCTTCGGCACCGGGCCGCTCTTCGCCCGCTCGATGTTCTTGTCGATGATCGAGCGGACCTCGCCGACCTTGTCGGGCCGGGTCAGTGCGTAGACGCCGAAGAAGCCGGGCGTGCGGAGGCCGTGGAAGGCGTAGGCGTGGACGACGTAGACGAGCCCGGCCCCGCGCAGGTCGCCGTGCAGCCAGCCGCCGGGCCAGCCGACGCCCGACATCACGCCGTCGAGCACGAGCAGCGGATAGCGGTCCTCGACGTCGGTGATCGTCGTCGCCGGATACGCGGCGTAGACGACGGCGGCGTTCGGCCGCTGGTTGTGCCTGGTCGCGACGCGGTCCTCGGTGAGCGGTGGCTCGGCGGGGATGTCGTCGAGGATGCTCTGCCCCTCGGGCAGCGAGCCAAGGGCGTTCGTGACGAGTTCCTTCGCGCGGGCGGGATCGATGTCGCCGAAGATGGCGACGACGCCGTTGCGGCCGGTGAAGGCCCGGGCGTGGAACGCGGCGAGATCGGCGCGGCTGATCCCGGAGACCGAGTCCTTCGTCCCGAGCTTGTTCAGCCGGTAGGGCGACTTCGTGTACAGGGTGCTGCGGAGCAGGTTGTAGGCCTCGGTGTGCCAGTTGTCGTCCTGCCGCTCGATAGCGTTGAGCGTCAGCCGCTTCGCCTTGTCGAGCTCGTCGGCGGGGAAGGCCGGGTTCGCGAGGCAGTCGGCGAAGACCTCGAACCCGCCCTCGAAGTCCTCGGCCAGCGTGCTCGCCTTCAGGAACACGGTGTTGTTGCCGGACCCGCCGCTGATGCTCCCGCCCAGGGCGTCGAACGTGCGGGCGATCTCGAGCGCGGACCGCGACTCGGTCCCGCGGGTGAGCATCTGCCCGAGCACGTGCGAGGTACCGGCGGTCCCCTCGTCCTCGCGGAGCACGCCGCCGAGGAAGTAGGCCTGCATCGAGACGATGGGCACGGCGGGGTTGCGCTTGACGAGCACGCGGAGGCCGTTCGGGAGCGTGATCTTTTCGACGGCCGAGGCGGTCTCCTGCTCCGCGGCGTCGGCCGTCTTCGGCTCGTCGGTCTTCGGGCGGACGACCGCGACGGTCAGGTTGTCGGTCGTCAGGTACTTCCGGGCGACGGCGCGGATCTCGTCGGCCCGGACCTTGCGGATGCCGCGGAGGTAGACCTGGCTGAAGAACGGGTTGCCGGTGGCGAGGTAGTTGCCGCCGAGCTCGCGGGCCTGCGCCTCGATGGTCTGGCGCACGAACACGTCCTCGGCGACCTTCTGCTTTTTCGCTCGCTCGAGCTCGGCGCCGCTGACGAGCTCGGTCTTGAGCCGGTTGAGCTCGTCGAGCGCGGCGGCCTCCGCCGCCTCGATGTTCTCGGGCTTGAGCACCATCTTGACCGCGAAATTGCCGCCGCCGAACCACGGCGTGTACGACCACGACGCGACCGAATCGACGAGCTGCTCCTCCTCGCGCAGCCGCCGGACCAGCCGCGAGCTGCGACCGTGTGAGAGGACGTACGACATCACGTCGAGCGGGTACAGGTCCGGATGGCTGAGCGGCACGGTGCGGAAGCACATCATCACGTAGGCCGACCGGACGTCCATCTCGGCCGTGGCCCGGCGCGTCCCCTGCTGGGGCGGGTCCATCCTGGGGAGCTCGACGACGCGGCCGCTCCGCTCGGCGTCCTCGAAGAGCGAGGCGATGTGGTCGGCGGTCTTGGCCGCGTCGAACTCGCCCACCGCGACGACGACCATGTTGTCCGGCCGGTACATCCGCTCGTAGTACTTGACCAGGTCCTCGCGGGTCAGCCTCTTGAAGAGCTCGAGGTGGCCGATCACCGGGTGCTTCATCGGGTGGAACTCGAACATCGTGCGGTCGGCGAGCTTCCAGAGCACGCGGTTCGGCTCCGCCTGCCCTTTCTCGATCTCGCGCTGGATGACCTCGTATTCGCGCCGGACCTCCTTCGGCTTGAAGGCGGCGTTCTGCATCCAGTCGGCGAGGAGCTGGCAGGCCTGCGGGAACTTGTCCTTCGTGGTGCGGATGAAGTAGCTGGTGTCGTCGTAGGACGTGTACGCGTTGTTCGCCCCGCCGAGCGAGTCGAGCAGGTCCTCGGTCTCCTCCTCGCTGCGGTTCGTGGTCGAGCCGCCGGCGATCAGGTGCTCGCAGTAGTGTGAGATGCCGGCCCCCAGGTACTCATCCTCGAAGATGCTGCCCGCGCGGACGAACGCCTGGACGACGGCGATCGGCGCGGCGTGGTTCTCCTGGCAGAGGACCACGAGCCCGTTGTCGAGGGTCCGCTTCACGAACCCCGGGCGCTCGGCGGGCGCTTCCACGCCCGTGGGAGCCGGGCCGGCGGGAGCGGCGGTCCGGGCGCCGGGCCGGAGCGCCGTGCAGCCGGCGAGCGCGATCAGCAACATCAGACAGATGGCGGCGTTTCGCATTCGACTTCCTTTCGGATCGTCCGTCGACGGGGTCTTTCCCACGATTATACGGGGAACGGGGCCGCGGCGGGAGGGCGTTTCCCAAGAAGCCTGTCGGAGTTCACGCGGGCCGCGCCACAACGCGGCCCTCTAGAAATTACCTCAAAAGGTGGGGCGGACATCCCTGTCCGCCATCTGGCAGGCAAGAATGCCTGCCCCACCGACTATTGAGATAGTCTCTTATTCCCGGCTCTTCATCCGGTCGAGGAAGTCGGCGGGCGTCAGGATCTCGATCCCGATGTACCCGCCGAGGTCGAGCAGGTGCTCGTCGCCGGACACGATGGCCTCGGCGTTCAGCGCGACGGCGCACTCGATGAACTTATCATCGGCGGGGTCCCGCTCGACGACATTCCGGCCGGGCGCATCCGCGACGAACGCACTGTTCACCAGCTCGCGAAAAAGCCCGAGCAGCTCGGCGCTCTCCTTCGGGTGACCGGCCACGAACCGCTGCATGACCGTGGTGTATTCATCAAGGACCGCCTTGGAGACGCAGAGCTCGATGCGGCCCGCCTTCCACAGGTCCACAATGCGCCTCGGCTTCCCGCCGAAGATCGACGACACAAACACGTTCGTGTCCACCACGACGCGGGTCATTCGCCCTGCCTGCGCGCTTCTCTGACCTCGCGGATGATCCGATCGACATCCTCGGGTCCGTAGCCATTCTCCCGCGCCGCCTCCCCCAACCGCTTCCACAGATCGTCGATGTACGCCGCGGGATCGCGGTTTCGGACGTACTCGGCCATCAGCTCGCGGACCACGCCGCTCGTCGTCTTGCCCTCGGACCGGGCGAGCGAGGCGAACTTGTTCTTCAGCTCGGGATCGACCCGCACAACCATCTGCTTCGACACTGCTCTACTCCAGAGCTGGAAACGGATATCCCGTCAGATGTATATAATGTACATCGGCGCTTGACACTTGTCAAGTCCCAAACACAAAGACACGAAACACACCAGGGCTCACAAAGAAGAGCAAACCGCTCCCATCCGGCCGGACCGGAAATCCCCCTGCAGCGCAGCGGTATCCTGTCCCCCTGTGTGCAATCTGCGTCGATCTGCGTCCATTCCTGCCCCCCCTGTGTGCAATCTGTGCAATCTGCGTCGATCTCTGTCCATTCCTGCCCCCCTGTGTGCGATCTGTGCAATCTGCGTCGATCTGCGTCCATTCCTGTCCCCCCTGTGTGCGATCTGTACAATCTGCGTCGATCTGCGTCCATTCCTGCCCCCCTGTGTGCAATCTGTGCAATCTGCGTCGATCCGCGTCCATTCCTGCCCCCCTGTGTGCAATCTGTGCAATCTGCGGAATCTGCGTCCATTCCTGCCCCCCTGTGTGCGATCTGTGCAATCTGCGTCGATCTGCGTCCATTCCTGTCCCCCCTGTGTGCGATCTGTGCAATCTGCGTCGATCTGCGTCCATCTGCCGCACAGCCAACCTCTCCGTCTCAGCCC
>JAWODX010000336.1:0-2885 GCA_046483085.1 Planctomycetota bacterium | reverse complement strand
ATGTGTCGCGCATACTGACCGACTACTGCTTACTGACCACTGCTCACTGGTGACCGCTGACGGATCACTGTTTCCACGGCAGCTTGCAGCCGATGCGGATCTCCTTGCCGTGGGGCAGGGCGCCGATGTCGCCGCCGTCGGTGCTCGCGCCGATGCACGGGCTGCCCTCCTTCAGGCGCAGGTCCCCTTTCTGGGCGTCGACGAACATCGGGTCCTCGCGGATGTTGCCGCGTGCGACCGTCGTCGTTCCCCTGGCCAGATCGGCGAGGTCCCCGACGCCCTGGACCATGGGGCCGCCGAAGAAACAGTTGTGCTCGAAGAGGTGGCGGTCACGCGAGTCGTCGTCGATGATGAACACCGGCTTCTTGCGGGCGACGTAGAAGATGTTGTTGCGGAACGTGACCCGCGCCGTTTTCGATTTCATGTGGACCAGCCGGCCGAGCTTGTGGCCCTCGGGGATGAGGTTCACGATCGTGTTGTTCTCGAAGATGTTCCCCTCGCACGTCGTGTCGCCGTAGGTCCAGAGGATGATCTCGCGATAGCCGGAGCCGCGCGGGCCGGCGTAGCCGTCGTTATAGAGGATGTTATGGCGGAACACGCAGTTCTTGTTGCCCATCAGGCTCCAGCCCTGGGCGTTGTGGCGGAGCAGACACCGCTCGACGAGCGCGTTCTTGATCCCGCCCTTCGCCGCGTTGAGCTGGGTGCCGCTGTTGCCGTGGTTGTGCTCGCTGGTCACGTTCCGGATGACCGCGTTGTGACAGCCGACCTGGAGGTAGAGGCCGTGCGACCGGCCGGAATGGTGCAGGTGGCAGTTCTCGACGGTCAGGTGCTCGGTCCGGGCCGAGAAGATGCACTCGCCGCCGGTGTGATGGACCTCGCAGTTGCGGACGGTCACGTGGTGGCCGTGGATGAACTTCCCGTCCTTCGTGCGGCGGCCCGACGCCGCCGAGAGCTTCATCCCGTAGTGCGTCCGGTTCGTGATGTCCAGCCCGTCGAACACGATGTAGCTGTAGCCGTTGTTCGTCAGGCCCCAGTCGCTGCCCCGCAGGTCGAGCTTGACATGCTCGTTGTTGTGGTTCCGGAACGTGATCGGCTTGTCCGGCGTCCCGTCGGCGTACGGGGCCAGCCCGTACGTCCCGTTGGCTCGCACCTGGTACTCGCCCTTCCGGAAGACGAGCGAGTCGCCGGCCTTCAGGAGCTTCGCCGCCTTGACCGGGCTCTTCATCGGCCTCTCGAGCGTGCCTGGGTTCCCGTCATCGCCGTCCGGCGCGACGTGAATATCCCGGGCCGAGGCAAGCGGCAGGCAGAGGGCTGCCGCCAGCGCAACGACGCACAACAGAGCGAACCTTCTCATCGACGTACTCCTTCTTTCGCAAGCGGCTCGGGCCGGGTTGGAAATTGGGAAATTGTGCCAGGCACAATTTATATGGCCGCCAGGCGCCGCATAGAGGCATCCTAAATTGTGCCAGGCACAATTTCTTCCCGCGCGGTCGGCTCATTTGCGGGCCGAGGGCCGGGTTGGATCCGGCACGGACAGCTTGAGCCAGCGCATGTGCTTCGGGTTCCGGGCCGGCTTCACGTTCACCTCGCCGAGGATCAGATCATACTCGAACTTGCGTCCGCCGACAAGCCTCGCGTCGGACCGCTTCTTCGCACCCGCCTCGGTCCACGCCCACTCGATCCGGAGGCCGGACTGCTTCGGCGAGCCCTCGGTGCACTCGAAGAAGACCTTGTTCGCGCCCGGCAGCGGGCGCGGGAGCGTGTGGAAGTTGAGCTGGGTGACGAACCGGATCCGGAACTTCGTCAGCGAACAGCCGGCAGGGAGCTCGACCCGGACCTGCGCCGAGTACGGATAGTACGCCTTGTACATGTCGAGCTTGCCGGTGATCACGCCATCGGTCGGGCCGCCGAGGAGCTGCGGCTTCGCCTTCCGGCCCGGCGGGATGAAGCGAGCGAGCGGGAGGACGCCGCGCGGCAGGCCGCCCGTTGTCACCTCCGCCCGCACCTCGCCCGCCACCATCGGGTAGGGCGTCTTGAACCCGAACGTCGCGCTGGCCGGCTTGTCCGGGTCCTTCGGATGCAGACCGGGCTTGCCGTCGTCGGCCCGGCAGGCGAGGTTCTCCGATGCGGCGAGCGACTCCTTGAACCCGGCCTGGCTCAGGTCCGGCTCGAAGATGATCTCGCCGTTCCCGTAGTGCCGGTAGCTCTTCACCTTTTCGCCCTGGCTGCGGAGGTGCGGCCCCTCCTTGTAGTAGTCCGGCGACCACTGGCCCTTCCACGAGCGCGACCGCTTGAAGTGCCCGCCGGGCAGCTTGTCGAAGTGGAAGGCGAGCGTCTCGCCCGGCCGCACGCGGAGCGCCATCGAGTGGGTTGTCTTCTCGATCGGCTTGCCGCGGTGGCCGCCGGCGCAGCGGTAAAAGAACTCCGGCCGGCCGTCGTCGCACGGCATGAACGGATCGCCCGTCTTGACCGGATCGGTGACGAGGGTCGGGTCGCCGCTGATCTCCTCGAGCGAGGCGATGTGCTTCCCGTCGGCGGTGTAAACGTAGAAGCCCGCGTGGGCGTCCATGTAGTGATAGCGCCCGTCGTAGAAGAGCTGGCACCAGGAGTGGCCGAGCTTGGCCGGCGGCCTGGCGCCGTCGAGCCGGTGCAGGCTGTCGTTCAGCCATCCGCCGGCCGCGATCCGGAAGGTCTTCGGGTTCGCGATTCGCCGGCTGCGGAGCCCGGCCGGCCGGCCGCCCTCGGGGCCGAACGTCCCCTGCGCGAGCCAGACGAGCGTGTGCTGGATCGTCCCGCACAGCGCGTAGCCGTACAAGTTCAGCACGCGCATCGGGTCGTTGTCGTCGGGCCGGCAGAAGTGGTAGACGCGGGTGCGGACGAGCTCG
>JAWODX010000332.1:0-11775 GCA_046483085.1 Planctomycetota bacterium | reverse complement strand
CGAGGCCGAGAAGGACCCCGGCCGCGGCCCCGATCCCGATCTGCAGGAGCCGCCGGACCCAGCCCCGGCGCGGCCGCGCCGGCGGCGAGCGGACCGTGCGGCGGAGCCGCACCGTCGACGGATAGTCGGCCCGCGCTGCGGCGAGCGGCGCCGTCGGCTCCGACCCCTGCCCGCTCGCGGCGGCCAGGCGGACCAGGGGGCCGATCCGGTACAGGCCGGCGAGGTCCGCGGCCATCTCGGCCACGCTCTGATAGCGGTCGTCGGGCCGCTTGGCCGTGGCCCGGGCGATCACCTCGTCCAATCCGGGCGGCACATCGTCGGCCAGCTCCGAGGGCGGCGGCACCGTCGACTCGATGTGCTTGCGCAGCACCTCCAGGGCGCTCTTCCCGCGGAACGGCGGCCGGCCGGTGACCATCTCGTAGATCACGCAGCCGAGCGAATAGATGTCGCTGCGGGGGTCCACCCTCTCGCCCTTCGCCTGCTCGGGCGACATGTACCTGGGGGTGCCGAGCACGGTGTGGTCGGCGGTCAGCCCGATGTCGCTCTCCTGGCGCGCCAGGCCGAAATCCATGAGGATCGCCCGGCCGTCCTCATCGATCATGATGTTCCCCGGCTTGATGTCGCGGTGGACGATGGCCGCCCGGTGGACCTTGTCGAGCGCGGACATCACCTCGGCGGCGATGTGCGCGGCCTGGGGCGGACGGATCCGGCCCGTCTGCTTGATCAGGGCCTCGACGGTCCGGCCCTTCACGTATTCCATGGCAAAGAACGGGCGGCCGCCGTGCGACCCGACCTTGTAGATGTGCATCAGGTTCGGATGCCGGAGCTTGGCCAGGGCGAGCGCTTCGCGGTGAAACCGGGCGACGACCTCCCGGTCCCCCAGGAACCGCTGGGGGAGGACCTTGATCGCCACGCGGCGGTCGAGCGACCGGTCATGGGCCAGATAGACCGCCCCCATGCCCCCCTTGCCGATCAGCGTCTCGATCTGGTAGGGCCCGATCCGCTCGCCGGCCCGCAGTGGCGCCAAGGCGCCCTCCCGCTCACTCGATCTCGTACTGTCTCAACTTCGAGTACAGGGTGCTGCGGTCGATGCCCAGCACCCCGGCGGCCTCCTTCTTGTTCCCGCCGGTGTGGGCGAGCACGCGGATGATGTGCTCGCGCTCGACGTCGGCCAGGCTCGCCGTCACGTCCGCGTCGCCGGCGGCGGGCGACCGCCCGGCTCGGACCTCCGGCGGCAGGTCCTCGGGCCGGACCTCCTCGCCCCGACACAGCACCGCCAGCCGTTCCATCACGTTCTTCAGCTCGCGCACGTTCCCCGGCCACGTGTATTTTCGGAGCAGTTGCCGCGCCCGGGCGCTGATCTTCGGCGGCTCCCGCCCGCACTTGGCGGAGAAGAACCGGAGGAAGTGGTCGGCGAGCAGGTCGACGTCGTCGCCCCGCGCCCGGAGCGGCGGCAGCTCGATCCGCACGATGTTGAGCCGGTAGAACAGGTCGTCCCGAAATTCCTTCTCGGCGACCATCGCGTCGAGCGGCTGGTTCGTGGCGGCGATGATGCGGACGTCGACGCGGCGGTCGCGGGTGTCGCCGACGCGGCGCAGCTCGCCCTGTTCGATCACGCGGAGCAGTTTCGCCTGGCTCTCGACGGGCAGCTCGCCGACCTCGTCGAGGAAGAGCGTCCCGTTGTCGGCGAGTTCGAACCGGCCGGGCTTGTCGGCGACCGCGCCGGTGAACGCGCCCTTCACGTGGCCGAACAGCTCGCTCTCCAGCAGGGTCGGGGCCATGGCGGCGCAGTTGACGGCCTCGAACGCCCCGCCCTGCCGCGGGCTGTTGTAGTGGATCGCGCGGGCGACCAGCTCCTTGCCCGTCCCGCTCTCGCCGATCACCAGCACGCTCGAGTCGGCCGGGGCGACCCGCTCGATGAGCTGCAGCACCTCGACGATGCTCTCGTGCTCGCCGATGAGGTTGTGCTCGAGCTTGATCTGATCGACCAGCCGCTCGCGTTCGGTCTTGAGCCGCTCGGCGGCGCGGAGGTTTTCGACGGCGACGACGACGGGCATGGCCAGGGCGGCGAGCATCTCCAGGTCGGTCCGGGTGAACGGCTCGGCCGGGGCGATCCGGTCGGCGTAGATCAGCCCGAGCTCCTCGCCGGCGGCGGCCAGCGGGACGCACATCGCCGTCCCGATCTCGTTCCGCACGACGCTCGGGCTGTCGCTGAACCGCTCGTCGCTCGCCACCTCGCTGACCACCGCGTCGCCGCTCGCCCGCACGTGGTTCACCACCGTGGCCGAGATGGGCAGGTCGGCCAGGCCGGGCTCGGGCCCCGACGGCCGCCCGAACCACGGCCGCAGCGCGCCGTCCCCGCCGACCGTGAACGGCACGACCCGGTCGGCGGCCAGCGCCTCGCCCGCCGCCTCCGAGACCCGGCTCATCAGCTCGGGCAGCGATTCGCAGGCCTGGACCTCGCGGCTCAGCGTGAAGAGCTGCACGAGGCCCCGGTTGACCTCCGCCAGCTCCTCCGGGCTCCGGCCCCGCTCGTCCAGGTCGAGCATCTCGACCCGGCTGCTGGGCAGCACCTGGGTGATCTCGGGCGGCGCGGCCTCGTCCTCGAGCAGGGCGGGGGCGTCGACAAAGACGAGCACAATGTCGCCGAGCTGCAGCCGGTCCATGTGCGAGAGCGGGGCACGGGTCACCCGCTCGCCGTTCACCCGCGTCCCGTTGCTGCTGCCCAGGTCGACGGCCGACCAGATCGTCCCGTCGAACTCGACGCGCGCGTGCGAGCGGGAGACCGTGTCGTCGTGCAGGCAGACGTCGTTCGACCGGTCGCGCCCGATCGTGATGGTCTCGCCTTCGAGCGGCCAGGAGCGCCCGGCTGCCGGGCCGCGCTCGACCACGAGCTGGGCCATCTCACACCCTCTCGAAGGGGACGAAGAGCCGCCGGTATTCGTCCTGCGCGAACCGGTCGGTCATCCCGGCGATGTAATCACAGACGACCCGGTAGAGCGCCTCCTCCGGGCTCCGGCCGGCCGCCGTCTCTTCCCCGATCTGCGCCTGGGCGGACGGGGGGAGCTGTTCCGGCCCCGCCACGTAGGCCCCGAACAGCTCGATGAGGAACCGCTTCGCCTTGGTCGCCATGCGCATGACGCGGTAGTGGTGGTAGACGTTCTCGAACAGGAAGTCTTCGAGCTGGCGTTTCTTGGGCTGCATGGCGGGGCTGAACCCGATGAGGCGGCGGTCCAGGTCGCGGACCTGGTCGGCGGTCTCGACGCCGGCCCGGCGGATCTGGTCGGAGCTGTGTTCCAGCAGGTCGATGGTGAGGATGTGGATGAGGAAGGTGATGATCTGGGTCGGCCTGGCGGCGGCGTCGAGCCCGGTGAAGGCCTGTTCGGCGCGGCCGGCGGCCTCGCGCCAAAGCTCGAGCCCGTCGAGCTGCTCCTGCCGGATGATCCCGGCGCGGATGCCGTCTTCGAGGTCGTGGTTATCGTAGGCGATCTCGTCGGCGGCGTCGACGACCTGGCCTTCGAGCGGGGGCTGGCGGGCCGGGTCGAACTCGCCGGGCGCCGGGCGGTCGTGCCGGGTGCGATGCTTCGCGATGCACTCGCGGGTCTCGTGCGTCAGGTTCAATCCGGGGAAATTGGGGTAGCGGCGTTCGAGCCAGTCGACGATCCGCAGGCCGTGGGTGTTGTGCTCGAAGCCGCCGTGGTCGGCCATGAGCTCGCGGAGCGCATCCTCGCCGGAGTGGCCGAACGGGGTGTGGCCGAGGTCGTGGGCGAGTGCGACCGCCTCGGTGAGGTCTTCGTTGAGGCGGAGGGCGCGGGCCACCCCGCGGGAGATCTGCGCGACCTCGAGGGTGTGGGTGAGGCGGGTGCGGTAGTTGTCGCCCTCGTGGTTGACGAAGACCTGGGTCTTGTATTCGAGGCGGCGGAACGCGGTGCAGTGGATGACGCGGTCGCGGTCGCGCTGGTAGAGGCCGCGGGTGGCTCCGCGGTATTCGGTGGCGGCCTCGTCGTGCCGCCGGCCGCGCGAGTCGCGCTCCTTCGCCGCGTACGGCGCGAGGTACTGCTGCTCGTGCTCGGCGATATCGTGGCGGGAGAGGAAGCCGGCCGGGGCTTGGACGGGGTCGGCGTGGATGTCATCGGGCGGGGTCATGGCGGGTCGGCGGTCTCTTCAAAATAGGCGGTCAGCTCGGCGTAGGCGTCTTCCAGCGACTGGCTGATGACCTTGACGTCAGAGCAGGTGGTGACGAAGTTCGTGTCGCCGTTCCACCGGGGCAGGATGTGGACGTGGACGTGGCCGGGGATGCCGGCCCCGGCGGCGGTCCCGATGTTGATGCCGATGTTGAAGCCGTGCGGGCTGAGCCGGGCGCGGAGCGCGGCCTGGACGTCGAGCACCATGGCGAACAGCTCGGCCTGTTCGGCCTCGCCGAGCTCCGGCAGATCAGCCTTGTGGGCGTAGGGCGCGACCATGGCGTGGCCGTTGTTGTACGGGTAGCGGTTGAGGATGGCGAAGGCGAGTTCGCCGCGGCGGATGACGAGGTGTTCGTGGTCGTGGCCCGGGTCGCGGGCGGCGTCGCAGAGGAAGCAGGTCTCCTCCTTGTCGGCGTTCGCCACGTACCCGATCCGCCACGGCGCCCAGAGTCGATCCAAAGCAGGCTCTCCCGGGTTGTGTTGTGTGCCGGCGGACGGCGTGGCCGGCCGGTGCTCGGTCCCCGGCGCGGGCGTCGACTTATCGGCGGCACGCCGAGCACGAGCTGCTCGTGCAGGAGGAACAGCTCGGCCCGGTGCCCTTCTCGGTCTTGGCGGCGAAGAGCGACAGCTTCTTCTCCAGCCGGTCGCTCCCACAGTCCGGGCAGGTCGGCTCCGTCGACGAGCCCCGCACCAGCACCTCGCAATCGCGGCCGCAATCCTTGCAGTTGAACTCGTAAATCGGCATGTGGTCACGTCCCTCGCCGGCGGAAGGAGACAGCGGAACCTGGAGCGGGCAAAGGGGTTCGAACCCTCGACCTGCAGCTTGGGAAGCTGCCGCTCTACCAACTGAGCTATGCCCGCATGCCGGAAAACCCGCGTGTCGGATTTTCCAACATAATTATACCCCCGCCCCTCGGCCTGTCAAGCCGCACGGTCGGCTCGGCCCCCTCTCTGTTGATTGGACGTCATGCCGCGCACGGCACAACGAAAAACGGCAACCTGGCAAGCCGGGGAGAAGTCTCTTCGCGCTGCCCGGAGGGCGTCACGCGGGTTGCTTTTCTATTCTTCCCCTTTCCCCTCTTTGCTTTGCCCCTCCGAAACTCAATAGGCGGCGCGTTCGGCAGCGCGGGTGCCCCCTGCCGGGCCGGCGGTTTGACTGCGGGCGCCGGCTGTGGCACAATGGGCGCCACATGGCGAAGAAGGCGGGAAAGAAATCTGACGGCCGGAAAATCGTCGTCAAGAACAAGAAGGCGCGGTTCCAGTACGAGATCCTCGACACGTTCGAGGCGGGGATCGTGCTGCGGGGCTCCGAGGTCAAGTCGCTCCGCGACGGCCGGGCCAGCCTCGACGGGAGCTTCGTCCGGGTGAGCGACGGCGAGCTCCTGCTCACCGACGCGCACATCAAGCGGTACACGGCCGGCAGCAGTTTCAACCCGGACCCGACGCGGGCGCGGAAGCTCTTGATGCACAAGCGGGAGATCCGCCGGCTCGCCAGCCTCGTCGCCGAGCGCGGCCTCACCCTCATCCCCCTCTCCATCTACTTCCGGCGCGGCCGGGCCAAGGTCGAGCTGGCGCTGGCACGCGGGAAGACGCACCGGGACAAGCGGCGGACGATCAAGGAGCGCGAGGCGAAGCGCGACATCCAGCGCGAGATGGCCCGCCGCCACGAAGGACGCCGGTAGCGCACGGATAAGCTCCAAATCCCAAATAGCAACCCCGAAACAAGCACCCATCTTCAAATCTCAAATTCGAAACGGAGCCCCCGGCCGCAGACAGGCCGCGTGCGAGGGCGTGGACAGGGGGAACCATGCAGAGCCCAAAGACGCGTCAGACGTCGATCCCCTGCTCGGCGAGGAGCTCGAACATGCGCTCGAAGCGGTGCTGGTAGGTGTGCTCGGCGAGGACACGCTCGCAGGCGGCGCTGCTGATGCTCAGCCGCTCCTCCTCGTGGTCGAGGTAATGGCGGATCTTGTCGATCATCTCGTCGGCGTCCTCGAAGAGCACGAGTTCCTTGTCCGGCTCGAACATCGTCTCGATGCCCTTCGTGTGGTAGCAGAGGTAGAAGGCGCCGAGCCCCATGGCGGTGAAGGCCCGGGCGCTGAGCGAGAGGCGGATGTTCGGGTAGGCCTCGCGGGCGAGGAAAATCTTCGAGAGGTGGACGGCCTTGGCGTAGGTGTCGTCCCAGACGAACCGGCCGCCGTACGCGCGGCTGACCTTGGACAGCAGGAGCCCGAGCACGAAGGTCCCGATCTTGCGATGGATCCGCGGCCCCCACCACTTGAAGTCGATCCCCTCATCCACGATCCGCTTGACGAGCTTCCAGCGCTCCATGTAGGCCGGGTTGTCCGACTCGAGCTTCCCCACGAGCGTCACGTCGCAGCCGTAGACCTCGCGGTCGCGCTCGCTGATGCCCTCGTACCCGAAGATGGACGGCTCCATGCCCTCGGGCAGCCAGCGGGGGTCGGCGACCCCGGCGTCGCGGAACGGCTTGACCAGGCCCTCGGCCATGGTGAAGAACGCGTCGCACGGGCCGGCGAGTGCGACCGTGTCGGGCCGGACCTTCGGGGTGACCTCGGTGAACCACAGGGCGGTCGGCACGCCCTTCGATCGCACCGCCTCGATCGCGTCCGGCTCGTACCGTTCCCCCTCGTAGATGACGTGGAGGTCGGGGGCGATCGCGTCCACCGCCGCCAGCAGCTCGTCGTTCGGGTCCTCGGAACTGCCGTAGTCGAAGACGTGCACGGGGTGCCCGGTCCGGCCCAAGGCCGGTTCGAGAGAGTGGCCCGGGCTCCACGGCTGGCTCTTGTCGACGCTGAGGAGGATCGTGGCCATTGATCGCGCCCGCTCGTTCTCTGAGCGCGCATTTTAGTCGCCCGACGGGCGCTTTTCAAAGCTTGTTTTGGCGGCGGCCAATTTGTCGCGCTCTCCCGTATCGGCCGCCGCGCGCCGGGCAAGGGGGTCAGAACGGGGCGCCGTAGAGGTAGTCGTAGCCGCCCGGCCCGGCGGTTTCTTCGAGCGTGGCCATGATCTGCTGGACGTCGTCGTGGGGTCCCGAGACATAGAACGGCTTGCCGTCCTTGCCGAACTCGACGGGGTCCCCCGGCGGGACCTGGTCGCGGGGATCGAGCAGGCCGCTGGCCAGCTCGAAATCCTTGTGCGGCTCGAAGCCGTATTGCCGGGCGTAGTCGATCGCCCCGTACACGATCTGGTGGAACGGCTCGACGGCGATGGGCGACGCCGGGGCGCCGGCCAGCAGGCGCTTCTTCAGATCCCTTTCGTATTTGCGGCGGGACGCGACATTGCAGAACGCGTTTTTCACCCCCAGGCAGAAGCGGTCCACGAGGTACGCGGCAAACGCGACCCGCCGGCCGGGCAGGTCACGCGCGATCACCATCGGCCCCAGGCCGCTCCCATCGAGCGAGTCCGCGCACAGGCACTCTCTGACAGGGAACTCGCGCGCGTGGCGCATGAGCGCCCGCGGGCTCCCATACGACGCCGCCCAGGCCCGCTTCTTCTCCGCACGCCTCTTGCGCCGTTCTTCCCGTTTCCTTGCGGTCTCCTTCTGGCGCTCCTCTTCGTCCAGGGCCATTTTCCTCTCCGGATTGAGCTCCACGTCAAGACTGGAACCGGGCCATGTTCCGAACGCAATCCCTTGCAAACGCTCACAGGCCTTCACCCAGCAGCCTTGATACAGGCGCTGGCCCCCGTACCACGCTTGCCCACGCGAATCGGACGAACTGGTTCTCCTCTGAGCTTATCAGCCTCGCGTCGTCAGTCAAGCCCGCGGATCGCTGGATAGCGGCAAGGGAAGTGTGCAATTTAGGATACGCCTCTCTCCAAGTGGTTGGGTGCCTCCTTCCATAGAGCGTCGAGATCCGGGGGCCGCGGCCGCCGGACGCGGCAACGCGTGGCATGCCGCAGATTCGCCCCGTTCCGAGTATCAACTGGGGCCTCCCGGCACGCTTGCTGCGCGTCCCCGTATCGGCTAAGCTGGATCCAGTTTACAGGCCTCGAGCCGGACCGTGCTCGAGACCAGCCCGCACGGGGTCGTCGCCTGGGCCCCGTCGCGGGAGGGTGGCATCGGGCTCTTCATCTACAAGCACGGCGCGGGCTGGCAGGACCTGGAGCCCAAGGGGAAGCTCTTCCGGCCGTACTGCGACTCCGACGGCATGTGCTACGACTCGAAGCGCGACCGGATGCTCATCGGCTGGGGCGGCGGGACGATCCGCTCGTTCGATTTCAAGACGCGCAGGATCGCCGTGCACAAGCCCGCCAACATCGAGATCGGAAAGATCAAGAACACGCGCGAGATCGTCTACGTCGAGCACGCGGACCTCGTCCTGTTCGGCTCGGTGCCGGTCGAGCGCGGGAAGAAGGCGTACACCCTCGCCTACGACTGTGCGGCGGACAAGTACCTGCTGCTCGACGCGGGCAATCCGATCTATGGTCACGGCGCCGCCTGGCAGTACGACGCGAAGCGCGACCTCGTACTGGTGACCGACCACCAGGGCCACGCGTGCGTCCTCAAGCTCGACCGCGCGACTGCCGGGCTTGTCGAGGCGCCGTGAGCGCCGGCAGCCGGCCCGCCGCTTGACTTCCCGGGCGCGCTCAATAGAATTCCGTCCGAGGTCTCGACAAGGACGTCTCGCTGCCCGAGGAGAAGGCGGTGGGCAAGGCGCCCTATCCCGAGTTCCGCCGGGAAGGCAACCCCTGACCAGGAAGGAGCGACCCATGGCGATCCCCCTGCTCGACATCCACGCGATGATGCACGAGCCGATCCGCGACGAGCTGATCGACGCGCTGGTCGAGGTCCTCGACTCCACCCGGTACATCGGCGGACCATACGTCGAGCGGTTCGAGTCGGAGCTCGCCGACTACGTGGGCGCGCGGCGGGCGGTGGGCGTCTCGTCCGGCACCGACGCCCTGCTGGTGGCGTTGATGGCGCTCGACGTGGGGCCCGGCGACGAGGTGATCACGACGGCATTCACGTTCTTCGCCACCGTCGGGTCGATCGTCCGGCTCGGCGCCACGCCCGTCTTCGCCGACATCGACCCGGTCACGTTCAACATCGACCCGGCGAAGATCGAGGGGCAGATCACCGACCGGACCGCGGGCATCATCGCCGTCGACCTGTTCGGGCAGTCGGCCGAGATGGACGCGATCGCCGGGCTGGCCGACGAGCACGGGCTGTGGGTGGTCGAGGACGCGGCCCAGTCGATCGGCGGGCTGCACCACGGCCGGATGTGCGGGACGATGGGCACGGTCGGCACGTACTCGTTCTTCCCCGCCAAGAACCTCGGCGCCCTGGGCGACGGCGGCGCGGTGGTCACCGACGACGACGCGCTCGCCGACAAGATCGCCGTGCTCCGCAACCACGGCTCGAAACCGAAGTACCATCACAAGCTGGTGGGCGGCAACTTCCGGCTCGACGCGCTCCAGGCCGCCGCGCTCTCCGTCAAGCTCCCCCGCCTCGAGGACTGGGAGGAGACGCGCCGCCGGGCCGCGGCGACCTACACCGAGCGGCTCGCCGACGACGACCGGTTCGTCACCCCGGTCGAGGCCGACGGCAACCGGCACGTGTTCAATCAGTACGAGCTGCGGGTGAAGGGCGGGAAGCGGGACGCGGCGGCGGCGGCGCTCGACGAGGCGGAGATCGGGCACGCGATCTACTATCCCGTGCCGCTCCACCTGCAGGAGTGCTTCGCGGACCTCGGCGGCCGGGAGGGGGACCTGCCGGCCACCGAGCAGGCCTGCCGCGAGGCCCTCGCCGTCCCCATCATGGTCGAACCCTCGGTCTGCGAAACGGTGGCAGACGTCCTCAAGACGATCTGACCGCCGGCCCTGCGGGGGCCGTGTCCACGTCTCCCGGGCGATCTCCGCCGACCGTTCCGGGGGCAGGGACTTGATATTCTAATGGGGGGCTGGCTGGTGTACCGCCGCCGTCCCGGCGGCTGGTCCGGGGGCGTCTCGCCCCCGAGGAGGCGACCGGCGGGCAAGATGCCCGCCGAACAGCCGGCAGGATGCCGGCGGTACAGGGCCAACGAGGCCTCTCCTCACACTGCGGCGGGGAAGTGAGCAAGAATCCCCCCATTCTGGTTATCGACTCGGAGGCGGCAGGAGAGCCGCTTGACTTTGGGGCGCAGGCGCACTTATGATTATAGGATGAAGGGCGTTGCCACGAGGCGGGGCAGCGTCTTCGCCCGGGATCCGCCGAAAGGACCACCCCGATGAAACGACCTCTCAGCCGCGGTGGGTTTTCCCTGACCGAGCTCCTGGTAGTTGTCGCCATCATCCTCATCCTCGTCTCGCTGATCTTCGTGGTCGGCGAGCGGATGTACGCGCGGACCCTGCAGGTCCAGTGCCAGAGCCGGCTGGAGAAGATCGGCAACGCCCTCCAGATGTACGCGAACGAATACGCGGGCCAGATGCCCAAGCCGTGGGACCCGTACAGCGGGCGGCTGTGGTTCCAGACCCTGGTGGCGGACGAACGCCTGGAGGGCCCGCAGATCCTGACCTGCCCGGTGGTCGGAAAGCCGCCGGCCATGGCGCACGGCCCGGGCATCGCGCCCAAGCGTCGTTACTGCGTCGACGAGTACCTCCGCGCCCTCTACTGGCTGCGACACATCCAGGAGGAGACGGGCCAGTTCCCCGCCCTCGAATGCGACAAGAGCTGGCACCAATACCCCAAGGTGATGACCGGGTTCGCCCTGATGGCGTACTTCGGCTACGGCTGTACCGACCGGCGGCCGGCCGAGTTCGCCGAGACCGTCCGCAAGGGAGTCGAGTTCCTCTGCAGCTCCCAGGGCCAATACAAGAGCGGAGAGGACAAGGGCAAGTTCAAGGTCCGCGGGGCCCACATCTACGGCCAGGGCATCTGCCTGATGGCCCTGTCGGAGGCGGTGCGAACCGTCGAGGACCCCGCGCTCCGGGCGCAGGCCCAGGCGGCCGTCCAACTGGGGATGGACTGGCTGGCCGACGAACAGCCCTGGCACGGATGCTTCACCTACAACGGCCCCGCCATCGCCGAGTACGACGAGGACCTGGTCTGGTACGACGACGAGGGCGAAGAGCAAGTGGGCAAGTGGGTGGGGACCCGGGCGGACACCTCGGCCTGCGGCTGGGCCTACCAGGGCGTCGGCGCCGCCCGACTGGCCGGGGTCAACGCCCCCTCCGAGGTGATGAGCAAGGCCCAGGTCTTTCTCGACTACATGGCCCAGACAGACGGCAAGATCGGATATCGCTTCTGGCCGCTCCCCGACGGGAGCGGGACGAGCGACTGGCTCACCCACCGGCATACCTCGATCGGCATGCTCGCACGGCTCATGCTGGATGAATCGCCCGGCTCATCGGTCGTCCAGAGCCAGTTGAACTACGTCACACAGGACAAGGACGGCGTCCCGGTGCACATCTACAACTTCACCCACCCGGAAGGCCAGTACATGAAGCCGGGCAAGGCCACCGACCGGTACCAGTTCTACCACACCACGCGCGCGCTCCGCGCGATCGGCGGCTCCCACTGGACCACCTGGCGCGACGGCGACCCCGGCATCGTCGCCCACGACCAGGAGTGGGAGGGCTACCCCAAGTGGGT